>DATGOR010000117.1:0-3407 GCA_035305805.1 Vicingaceae bacterium
ACAATGATGGTAAAAACGATGTGTGGGTAATAGAAAACATAGAGCAATTTCCGGAAAATGAGGTAAAAATATTTAACCGTTGGGGTGAAGAAGTTTGGTACGGAAAAAATTATGACAACAAGGAAGTGGTTTGGGAAGGAAGCAATAAAGGAGGAGATTTACTCTCCAGCTCCACTTATTTTTATATTGCTGATGTTGACGGAACAATTTACAAAGGCTGGGTAGAACTAACAAGATAAAAGCCCCCTAAATCCCCCGAAGGGGGACTTGCTTAGAGGACAAATAAAATTATATTGAAAATGAAAAAAATACTACTAATACTCACACTCATAATAACTATACAGGGGTTTGCTCAACAAGACCCACAGTACAGTTTATATATGTTTAATCCTCTTGGAGTAAATCCCGGTTATGCCGGTAGCCGAGATGCCATTAGTGGCGTGCTGGTTCACCGTAGCCAATGGGTCGGTTTAGATGGAGCACCTACTACTCAGGTTTTATCCATTCATTCACCATTAAAAAACCAAAACATGGCGTTGGGTTTTCAATTAATTAATGATAAAATTGGACCTAGAACCACACAAGATATTTCGTTAGTTTATGCATATAAAATTAAACTAGGCAAAGGAAAACTAGCTTTTGGTTTGCGTGGCGGCATTTTAAACTACCAATACGATTGGGCTAAAATTGACTACCGCGATCAAGATGATGCTATTCCTACTACTGCCAACGAAAGCTTTATTTTACCCAACTTCGATTTTGGTATTTATTACAATACCAATAAATTTTATGCAGGAATTTCCTTTGACCATTTAAATGAGCCTGCTTTTAACCTTTCGGTGGTAGATACTGCTAACTCTATCGCTAAAAAACATATTAATGGAACAGCCACTATTGGCAGAGCTTTTGGCTTAAGCGAAAAACTTACTTTAAAAACTTCTGCCATCATGAGAGGACAAAACAAACAAGGTTTCTTGGATATTAATGCCAGCATGTTGTTCAGTAATAAATTTTTATTCGGAATTACCCTTACTTCTCGTCAAACACTTATTTTCCTCACCGAGTTTAACATCTCTTCGCAGTTTAAAATCGGCTATGCTTATGATTATACCGCTACCCAACTTTCAAACGGTGGTTCACACGAAATTTTTATAGGATACGATTTCTTAAAACATAAATCTAAAGTTTTTTCACCAAGATATTTTTAAGCAGAAAAAAGGAACATGATTACACGTAACATCAACATAGCATTAACAATTTTCTTATTATTTTTTAGTCAGGTTTTGATAGCCCAGGTTGAAAAAGGCAATAAATATTATGAACTTGCCAACTACCCCGAAGCCATAAAATATTATGAAAAAGCACTTAAAAAAGATGCCGCACAAACAGAAGCTTTGCAGAAAATTGCATTTGCCCACAAAAAACTAAAAAACTACTCCGAAGCAGAAAAATATTATGCCAAATTAGTAACTCAAAATACTGCTCAGGCTGCCGATTATCTTCATTACGGACAAGTGCTTAAAAACAATGGTAAAAACTCAGAGGCAAAAAAGCAATTCCAACAATTTTTAGAAAAAGAACCCAACAGTTTTATTGGCAAAGTAATGCTCAACTCCATTGAACAAGTTGCTGTTTGGGAAAAAGAAGATAAAGCATTTACTGTAAACATTGTAGAAAATATTAACTCCAAATACTCCGATTTTTGTGCTTTAGCTTATCAAGATGCTATCATTTTTGTATCTGAACGACAAACCGATTTTGTGAATGAAAAAACTAACAGCTACACCAACCGCCCCTACCTTTCTATTTTTTATTCTAAAAAAGAAAAGAATTTTGAAAAAGTAAAACAATTTTCCAACCAACTTAGCACCGAATACCATGATGGGCCGGTTTCTATTTCTAAAGATGGCAACACCATTTACTTTACACGTTCTATTAAGGGAGAACTATCTAAAAAATCAGTGAATCAATCTAAAATTTTTCAAGCAACCGCCAAAGGTAGTAAATGGACAGACATAGAACCCATGCCTTTCAACAGTGATAACTACTCTGTTGCTCACCCTTGGATTGCTGAAGATGGAAAAACCCTCTTCTTTACTTCTAATATGCCGGGAGGTTTAGGTGGAATGGACTTATACATGGCTACCAAAACTGAAAATGGTTGGGGCACTCCTATTAACTTGGGCAAAGAGATTAATACTGCCATGGATGATGTTTTTCCTTACATTAAAGACACCTTGTTTTATTTTGCTTCTGATGGGCACGGAGGCTATGGAGGGTTAGATATTTACTCCATTTCTTTTAAAAATGGTAAAGCCCATGGCAAAGCTGAAAACTTAAAATCTCCCATCAACTCCACCGCTGATGATTTTGGCATTACTTTTCAAGACAAAGATACCGGCTATTTTTCTTCTAACCGCCCCGGAGGTGTTGGTAGCGATGATATTTATAGTTTTAAATGGGAAGGCTTAGTTGAAAAAACAGCCATTACGGGAGTAGTACAATATGGCAAACTTACCGCTGACGGCACCTCTATATCATTGCTCGATGAAAATGACCAAATCATCCAAACCACCACCACCGATGAAAATGGTAATTTTAAATTCGATAAATTAAGCATGGACGAAAATTACCTACTTCGTATTGACGAAGAGGACGAATCTAAACTTAATCAAGCTAAAATTTACCTCACTAACTCCAAAGGTGAAAAGGTAATGCTTGCCAATAAAGCCGGAAAAGGAAAATTTAATTTTAAAGCCTTGCCTTACTCCTATTACGATGAATTGGAAATGATAGAAGAAGTAGATGAAAGCTTACTAACCATTAACATTTTTGGGCAAGTTTATAAAAAACTACCCGGAGATTATTCCGAGGGAATGGAAGTACTTATTTTGGATGAAGAAGGAAACATCATTGGTAAAGCAAAAACCGATAAAAATGGAAAATTCGTGTTCGAAAAACTCGCTCCGGATGAAGTCTATTTATTTATGTTGGAAGAAGGAGACGACAATTACAATGTGATTTTATTAGATGAAAATGGTAAGGTAATAGACGCTGCCAAAAAATCGGGAGGAAAATACAAATACAAACGTTTGAGTTCCGACAAAACCATTATTACCCTTATCAACGAGATAGATGAAGTGATTAAAATTGCCGAAAACGAAAATTTTATCATTTCCAAAATCCTTTACGATTACGATTCTTATGAAATAAATGAAGCTTCTAAAAAAGAATTAGACAAGCTCATTACCATCCTTAAAAAGAACAAAGATATTGGTGTAGAACTTAGCTCCCACACCGATGACATTGGTAGTGAAAAGTTCAATCTTAACTTATCCCAAAAAAGAGCGGATGCAGCGGTAGAATACATCATTTCCAAAGGCATCAATAAAAATAGACTTATTGCC
>DATGOR010000118.1:0-2685 GCA_035305805.1 Vicingaceae bacterium
TCTACAGTGCCCAAAATGTTTACTCAACAAAGATTCTTGTTCCTTTGATGGGTAAATTCTAAAGAGATATGATTTGTGTATTAACTTCATTCTTTTATGAAATAGTCTAATTTTTTGTAGAAGTACAAATTATTTTACAGAACCGCAACTATTTTATGAAACTTTCCGTATTCGGGTAAAAATGTCTCACAAAATATCTGCTACCTATGTCTAAAAAGTCACAGTACATCAGTACAAATCGTTCAAAACACTATTTTAAAATGTCATTTAATCTTAGTTACTAAGTATCGTAGAAATATCTTAGTTGGTCAGCTAAACGATGATTTAAAATTTACTTTTCAATCCATAGCCGATAATTCAGATTTTGAAATAGAAGTTTTCGAGAGTGCTATGAACCACATCCATTTTCTGATTCGTTACATTCCAAGGTTATTCGTTTCTCAAATTGTCCGTAGGTTAAAAAAAGAATCTACCCGCCAGTTATGGTTGTCACATCATACCACATTACGCCAATATTATTGGTATCAGCGTTTACTTTGGTCAAATGGTTTCTTCGTTTGTTCTGGTTGGTAAAGCATCACCCGAAACAATACGTCAATACATTTTAAGCCAAGGTTAATTACGACCTTTGTCGCTTACATCCCACCGACCCTATCGGTATCAGTGGGTTTTACGCTCCGATTTATAAAATACAGAAAAAGCCCCTGAATATAGTCATCCAAGGGCTTAATTTAACATATTTTTGGTTAATCGGTTTTAAACCAGATTCTTTTCAACTAAATATTCTGCGATTTGTACCGCATTGGTGGCAGCACCTTTTCTAAGATTGTCTGCTACCACCCACATATTAAGGGTGTTGGGTTGGGATTCATCCCTTCTGATTCTACCGACAAACACTTCATCCTTATCATGCGCATAAATAGGCATTGGGTAGGTGTTGGTGTCTGGATTGTCTTGTACAACCACACCAGTGGTTGCATTTAGCAGTTTGCGTACATCTTCTAGCGTAAAATCATTTTCAAACTGAACATTTACAGCCTCTGAGTGCCCTCCTGAAGTTGGTATACGAACCGCCGTTGCAGAGATGGCAAAGGAATCATCATTGAATATTTTTTTAGGCTCGTTAGCGAGCTTCATTTCTTCTTTGGTGTATCCATTTTCCTCAAAGACATCACAGTGTGGTAATGCATTTTTATTAATAGGGTAAGGATATGCCATTTCGCCTTGGACGCCAGCAAGCTCATTTTCCAATTGTTGTACCGCTTTTACACCGGTTCCAGAAATACTCTGATAGGTCGAAACAACGACACGTTTCATTTTGTATTTCTGATGTAGTGGAGCTAAAGCCATCACCAATTGTATGGTGGAGCAATTAGGATTCGCTATAATTTTATCATCCTTGGTCAATTCATTTGCATTGATCTCTGGAACGACTAATTTTTTAGTAGGATCCATTCTCCAAGCTGATGAGTTGTCTATTACTGTAGAACCCACTTCAGCGAATTTTGGAGCCCACTCCAATGAGGTACTTCCTCCAGCGGAAAAAATTGCGATATCTGGTCTAGCTTCTAATGCATCTTGAAGACCGATAACCGTGTATTGCTTGCCGTTGAATTCTAATTGCTTTCCTACAGAACGAGCTGAGGCCACTAACAATAATTCATCAACAGGGAAATTACGCTCCTTTAGAACTTTAAGCATTACTTCGCCTACCATTCCGGTAGCTCCTACAACTGCTATTTTCATTTTAAAATAATTTGATGTCTTAATCTGGTAAATAATCAATTACAAAAGTAATTAATATTCACCGTATTATTAGATAAAAAGGAATAAAAAATATTTTTATAACAAAATGTTATAAATGTAGATTAATAAAAAAATAACCACGCCGTTAAACGTGGTTTTAATTCATTTTGAATGTGTAGCGGTATGCACCTCGCTTTGAGGTATGCCTTACTATTTACTATTTTGTTTTTTTAATTCATCGCGAATTTCAGCAAGTAAATCTTCAGTTGAAGGTCCAGCAGGAGCTGCAGGAGCCTCTTCTTTTTTCTTCTGCGATTTTTCATAAGCTTTCAACACCATGAAAATACAAAAACCAATGATTACAAAATCGATAATGGTTTGTGCAAAGCTTCCGTAATTTATGCTGACCGCTTCTGTAACTACTGTTTCACCATCTAAAACAGCATCTTTTAGAACGACTTTTAAATCATCGAAATTTACACCACCTAAAAGCAGTCCTATCGGAGGCATTAAAATGTCATTTGTAACGGATGTCACAATTTTACCAAATGCACCACCTACAATAACCGCAGTGGCTAAATTGATGATGTCGCCCTTAAGTAAAAACGACTTAAAATCTTTTAAAAATCCCATAAGCTTTGAACTTAAAATTTATAAATTAGTTTTGATTATTAGTTTTAAAAATACCAATTACAGCCCCATTGGTTTATTAAAGAGTCAATAATACATCTTCAAAAGTCATGGCGGAGTAACACGAATATACAATTTAATTTTAAAAACAATAGATTATTTTGCCTCTCCTGCGTCAATTATACCTACATGTATAACGATAGTTTTCTTCACATTTACCGCTGCCAAACCTTAATTAATACACAATCTTTCTAGTAATTCGTTGTGAGATGGCAGCGATGAGCTCGTAAGAAATGGTAGAAACCGTGC
>DATGOR010000119.1:0-4953 GCA_035305805.1 Vicingaceae bacterium
AACTTAAAATCTTTATATGGTAGAATTAGCAGGCATTATCATCCTTGGTATATTGGCGCAATGGGTAGCGTGGAAATTAAAAATACCAGCTATTTTACCTTTAATTCTTATTGGTCTGTTTGTAGGGCCTATTGCAGCAGAGTTTTTAAGTGCAGATGGTACCAAATGGATAGAACCTAGATGGAATGGAGAAGAGGGGCTTTTTCCAGGTGGGAGTTTGTTTTTCTTTGTGTCTTTGGCGATTAGTATTATTTTATTTGAAGGAGGTTTAACCCTAAAAAAAGGTGAAATAAAAAATGTTGGAACAACAATAATTAAATTAAATACTATAGGTTCTATTGGTACATTTTTTGGCGTTGCTATTATTGTTCATTAATATTTTTTGTACTTTTTTTAATTATTGGAATGTTTTGTATTACATATCCGAATCTAAAAGTGAAGCGTAAAAAGAGCCTTTTTATTCCACTAGCATTTGGGATTTTTTAATATGCGTTGTAAATTATTCTATATATATGATTTTCTCATCTATATCCAATGTATCATTATATCCAAAAGGACGTTTTTCCCCATTTTTAGCTATGATAATTAAAGGCAGTATGCTTTTCTGCTTTAATTTTTCTTTAAACCATAAACGAGTTGGTGTCTCTTTTTTTATGACAACTTCCCCCTCTTTATAATTTAAATCCTGTATTTTACGAATCCATGGCTCAATGTTCATCTTACCAGCAAATAAGGATGAGGCAGAAGCGTTTTTCAATGAATTTATTACAACACCTTCACCATTTTTATTTGGTGAAATAACAACATATTTTTCGGGAACAAAAAAGGCATCGTTTACCAATTGGGATGCCAACAAGTTAATTTCATTGTTTACAGTTAATGCAATAAAAGTTCTGAAGTCTCCAGCAGAAGCTTCTGTTAAGGTAGCTTCTTCCAAAATATTTCCATGAACACATTCAAACCCTTCTTGTTTTGCATGCTCTGCTACCTCTTTGTTAGCATCAATAAAAAGTACATTTGAGGTTTCTTTTAGGTGCTTACCAAGGAGCAGTGCCAATGGGTTTGCTCCTAAAATTAAATAACCATCCTTAGAATGTTGTTTTATAAGTTCGCCACGTTTTTTTAACCAATTTGTAGACCAAGTTAGCAATAAAGGAACAGAAAGAGTGGTTAGTATGGCCATGAAAACAAGTATAGAAAATATTTCTTGAGAAATGATGCCTTTTTGTAGACCAATACCTGCAATAATTATTTCTACTGCACCACGTCCATTCATTCCGGTTCCAACAGCTAAACCTTCACGCCAACCATTTCCACTAGGCAAGTAAAACAGAATAGTACCAACAATTTTTCCAACAAAGGCAGCTGCAAGTATTAAAAGGAGGAGGTTCAAATCAGTTCGAAACACATCCAAAGAGACTTGAAACCCAGCTGTAACAAAAAATATAGGTGCCATAAAGCCTACAGAAACATCATGAAATCCACGAATAATCTCTTTTGTTACTTTTTGAGGGAAAACTCCATCCTTTAAAAAAAGCCCAGCCATAAACGCCCCTAAAATACCATGAAGACCTACAAGTTCTGCCAATTCTGAAAGGCCAAAAACTATAATAAGCAATAATGTAAAGTAAAAAGTTCGGTTTTCAATCTTTTTTTTGGTCAACCATTTACCAAGTCTAGGAAGTCCATATAAACCAATTAGTGTTGCAAAAGCAAAAAACAGTATTATTTTACCGCTAATTGTTAAGATTTCCAATAGATTTACAGAACCTGCATCTATAAAACTAGAGAGTCCGGCAAAAACAATAAGTGCTAAAGTATCAGAAATTAAAGCCCCAGCCATGAGTACATAAGCAATACGTGTATCTAACAAGTTTAGATCTACAAGAATACGGCTTTTGGTAGCCAAAGAAGTTATACCAACAGCAATACCCACAAATAAACCTGCCATACTTGTACCTCCAGTTAGGGTTACTACATAATAACCTAAAGCAAAAGGTACCACAAAACCACCTACAGCCGCAAGAAGACCAGACCAAGAAGCTTTACCAAGATCTTTAAAATTAATTTCTGTTCCTATGTATGCCATAAGCAGAATAACACCAGCTTCAGATAAAATGGTTAAAGTGCTTGAAATTTCTACAATGCCTAATAGTGGAGGGCCAATAATAATGCCAATTAATAGTTCACCTAAGATGGCAGGATATCCAATACGCTTAACTAAAGCACCAGCTCCCCAAGCAGAAAGGAGAACAATAAATAAGTTTAAAATATTAAAATCTTCCATAAACAACCTATTTTAATTTAAAAAATAAAATTTCATAAATATCCGATATTTTTTTAAATAACCCATGTATATGAGTGTTTGGTAGTAGTTTTTTTAATATTTTGCTATCAATTTTAAAATTCTAAAAATAAAAAATGATTGAACTCTCGGGTATTGTAATTTTAGGTATATTGTCACAATGGATGGCTTGGCGATTAAAGCTTCCCGCAATTTTACCTTTAATACTTGTTGGACTTTTTGTTGGCCCCATTTCAACTTTGTTCACTCAAGATGGCAGTAAATGGATAGAACCTGTTTGGAATGGAAGTAAAGGGTTGTTCCCAGGAGACAGTCTTTACAGTTTTGTTTCATTAGCAATTGGGGTTATACTTTTTGAAGGAGGTCTGACTTTAAGACGCAATGAAATTTCAAAGGTTGGTCCTGTTATTTTAAAGCTTATTAGTTTTGCAGCCATTATAACCTTTATTGGTGCTGGTTTGGCAGCACATTTGGTATTTGGTTTAAGTTGGAAGGTTTCCTTTTTGTTCTCGGCACTTATTATTGTTACTGGTCCTACTGTTATTGCACCCATATTAAGAAATATACCTTTAAAGAAAGAAGTGTCAACCGTTCTAAAATGGGAAGGCATATTAATAGATCCAATTGGCGCTTTGGCAGCAGTATTAATGTTTGAGTTTATAAGTATTGGGGATAACAATGGTTATACTCTTCAAGCAATTGTTGAGTTTGGAAAGATTGTTGTTGTTGGTTTTTCTTTTGGAACAACAGCAGCTCTGTTACTTTATTTTGCTATTAAGAAAAAGCTTATACCCCATTATTTATTAAATGTAACAGCATTATCTGTGGTTCTTTTAGTGTTTGTAGAGTCTGATATTTTTGCACATGAATCAGGTCTTTTGGCAGTTGTGGTTATGGGGATGGTTTTGGGTAACAGCAAATTACCAAACTTAAAGGAATTGCTTTATTTTAAAGAATCCTTGAGTGTATTGCTTATATCCATACTTTTTATTTTACTTTCAGCTAATATCAATTTAGAAGATTTAATGATTGTGTACCAATGGAAAACGGTTGTACTCATGGCAATTATTATTTTTATTTTGAGACCACTAGGAGTGTTTTTAAGCAGCATAAATTCAGGACTTAAGTTTAACGAAAAAATATTTATAAGTTGGGTTGGACCAAGAGGTATTGTGGCAGCAGGTATTGCCTCTTTGTTTGGAACAAAATTAACCCTAAAAGGAGAGCCATTTGCTGAGTATATAACACCTTTGGTATTTACCACTGTGTTGGTTACGGTTCTATTGAATGCTACATCTGCAAGGCATGTTGCTAAATGGATTGGCGTTTATTTAAAGGCAAGTAATGGTATTTTAATAATAGGGGCTTCTAAAGCATCAATCATTATTGCTGAATATTTAAAGAACAATGGTAGACATGTTGTTTTAATTGATAATAATATAGACAATATTGAAAAGGCAAAAAATAAAGATCTGGATGCTATGCAGGCTAATATTTACTCTGAAGACCTATCCAATGATGTTGAATTAAGTGATATAGGTTACCTATTTGCTTTTACAGGTAGTGATGAAATTAATAAATATAGTATAGACAAATTTAAGGATCAATTAGGTGAGAAAGGAGCTTACAGGCTTATTTCATCACAAGAAATTAATAATCTAGAAGATATGTATATTGATAATCTTTTTTCAAAAAAGGACGACTTTATAAATTTTAGTGAAGTGGCAAGAGATTACCCAAAAGTGCATGAGGTTTCCATAAATTCGAAAGAAGAGTATCTTAATAAAATAGAAATCCTTAATAATGAACAAAAAACCATACCACTATTTATAAAAGATACTCAAGGTGTGTTGCATATTATTTGTTCACTAACTAAAGGGTTTGAAATAAAAAAAGATTATAGGTTAGTTTATTTAGGCAAGTCAATGAATCTTTAAAATAATAATATGCTATTTGTTTTTGCGTTTTTATAAAATTTCTCAGGAGCGCACTTTAAGATTAAAATGATTAAAATTTGTTTTTATAGGAAAGAATTTTATTCTCAAAAATAGTTATCGGTTAGATTTTAGTACTTAAAAATTCAATCAGTTGCTTTACTCGAATCATTTGTTCAAAATGAAAAACGAGTATTCATTAGCTAATCATTCAACTTTAATACAGCCATAAATGCTTGTTGTGGAATTTCAACATTTCCTACTTGTCTCATACGTTTTTTACCTTTTTTCTGTTTTTCAAGGAGTTTACGTTTTCTGGAAATATCTCCACCATAACACTTGGCAGTTACATCTTTACGTAAGGCTTTTATGGTTTCCCTAGCAATAATTTTTGCACCAATGGCGGCTTGAATAGGAATATCGAATTGTTGTCTAGGGATGAGTTCTTTTAATTTTTCGCACATTTTTTTACCAATACTATGTGCATTATCAGCATGTATTAAAGCTGAAAGTGCATCTACTGGTTGGGAGTTCAATAAAATATCCACACGAACCAATTTGGATGGTTTCATACCAATAGGATGATAATCGAAAGAGGCATATCCTTTGGAAACTGTTTTTAATCGATCGTAGAAATCAAAAACTATTTCTGCTAAAGGCATATCGAAAGTCATTTCAACCCTTTCCGTTGTTAAATAAGTCTGATTGGTGATC
>DATGOR010000120.1:0-3105 GCA_035305805.1 Vicingaceae bacterium
TTTTTTTCAACGACTCTACAATGGTGTGATTGATATCAAATGGCAATAATGTTCTTACATCTATTAATTCAGCAGAAATTTCAACTTCAGCCAATTGCTGTACGGCTTGTAATGCTAAATTACAAGTAGAACCATAGCTGACAATGGTAATATCCGTTCCTTCGGTTAAAACTTCAGGAATTCCCAAAGGTGTAGTAAATTCTCCTAAATTAGATGGAATATGCTCTTTAGTTCTATAGCCGTTCAATGGTTCAATAACAATTGCAGGGTCATCGCCTTGGATAAGCGTATTGTAAAAACCTGCTGCTTGCGTTAAGTTTCTTGGTACGCAAACATGTATTCCTCTTACGGAATTTATAATCATTCCCATTGGAGAGCCTGAATGCCAAATCCCTTCTAATCGGTGTCCACGAGTTCTAATAATTAACGGTGCTTTTTGTCCGCCTTTGGTTCTATATTGAAGTGTTGCTAAATCATCACTCAACACCTGAATAGCATACAATAAATAATCTAAATATTGAATTTCTGCAATAGGACGTAAACCTCTTAATGCCATTCCTATTCCTTGTCCGATGATGGTATTTTCTCTAATGCCTGTATCGCTTACTCGGAGTTCTCCGTATTTTTCTTGTAAGCCTTCCAGCCCTTGGTTTACTCCTCCAATTTTTCCTGAATCTTCACCAAAAATTAATATTTCGGGATAAGTAGCTAATAATTTATCAAAGTTTTCTCTCAATACTACTCTACCATCTTCTTTTTGGTCGGTAAGTTCTGCTTTTACCTCAGTAACTCTCATGGGTGAGCTAGGAAATTCCGAAAGCAAAGTGGAGTTGTACCTATCGAAATTTGCTTTTGCCGCATTATCTAGCCAAGCAATCAACGCGTTTTTAGCAGCCATATTTTCTAATCGCACCATTCTCAACACTCTTTTTGCAGTAGAAACAATGTCTTTTCTGATAGGTTCTGTATTGCTCTTTAAGGCATCTACCATGGGAGAAATAAAAGCTTTGTTGGCACTTTCATTGGCTATAGCAGTAATTAAATTAACTACTTCATCTCTTTCTTTTTTAATTGGATTTAAATAGGCCTCCCAAGCAGCTCTTTTTTGATTACTTACCTCTTTTTTACCCTCTTTTTCTAAGGCGTCTAATTCCTCTTTTGAAGCAACATTATTGGTTTCAATCCATTCTCTGAATTTTCTCACACAACAATATGCTGTTTCCCATTTTAATCGCTCTTCAGATTTGTACCTTTCATGAGAACCGGAAGTAGAATGTCCCTGAGGTTGCGTTACCTCTACCACATGTACTAATACCGGACAATGTTCTTCACGGGCTACTTTTACCGCTTTTTCGTAAGTTTCTACCAATGCAGGGTAATCCCAAGCTTTTACTTTAAAAATTTCGTAACCGTTGTTCTTACCTTTATCACGTTGAAATCCTTTTAAAATTTCAGAAATATTTTCCTTAGTGGTCTGGTATTTTTGTGGAACAGAAATTCCGTGTCCATCATCCCAAACCGACATAACCACAGGCACTTGTAAAACACCAATTGCATTTATGGCTTCCCAAAAAGGTCCTTCAGAAGTACTGGCATCGCCAATGGTTCCAAAAGCTACTTCATTTCCTTTATTAGAAAAATTGGTAAAGGAAGCTAACTCTTTATTATTTCTATACACTTTAGAAGCTTGAGCCAACCCTACTAAGCGAGACATTTGTCCCGCTGTTGGAGATATATCGGCAGAAGAATTTTTCATTTTGGTTAAATCTTTCCAAGTTCCATCAGGGTTTAAACTTCTTGTTCCAAAATGCCCGTTCATGGAACGACCAGCTGAGCAAGGTTCAGCTTCTACATCGGTGTGAGCATATAATTGAGCAAAAAACTCTTGAATAGTCAACTGACCAATAGCCATCATTAAAGTTTGGTCTCTGTAATAGCCGGATCTAAAATCTCCATCTTTAAACTGCTTAGCCAACGCTATTTGTGGCAATTCTTTACCATCGCCAAAAATCCCAAACTTAGCTTTTCCTGTGAGTACTTCTTTTCTTCCTAAATAAGAAGTTTCTCTACTCATATAAGCTAATCTGTAATCATTTAGTACCGTTGTTTTAAACTCTTCTTTAGAGATTTTAGCATCGGTGGTAGTTGCTGTTTCGTTACTCATACCCTTCTTTTTTTTAAAGATTTATTGTTGTTTATGAAAATACATTGCAGTAAGTCGTGCTGAAGATTTTACTTTTTTCTGTCAGCCGTGCGAAGTTAATAATTTATCTTTAAAAAATTATGACAAAAATTAGTACCTTTATCATGTGAAATAATTTTACTATGATTTTAAAAAGATGTTTTATATTAATTATTTCTTTAGTATGCTTTTTACCTCTAAAAAGTCAAGGGACTTATGAATCAATAATTACATTGTATTTTGAAGATAATGCAGGTAGAAAAGACACCATAACTTTTGGAATGAGCGACAGTGCAACGGTAGATATTGACACTGCTTTTAATGAAGTAGATATTTATGGGACACCTTATGACAGTCTTGATATTAGAATTATTCAACGAGATACCACTAATTATGAGTGTATTGGAAGTTACCTTTATTCTACCCCAAACGACCCGCAGTTTTTCACTACTAATAGAGATTTAAAAACGGATATTCGAGATATTAATTTTTCAAATACCAATCCAATTAATTTTTGGACGATTGATAATACTTTTGAAATTGTATTTCGTAGTTTCGATTATCCTATTACTATCAAAGCTGATAAACAAAAGTTCGAAAACACCATGTTTTCTGGATGGAGTGATTTTAAAGCACTTTACCCTGATTGTAATCCTGATAGTTACTATAATATGTTTTCTAACTATACTGACACATTAACCGCCTTTATCAATAACTCTTATTTGGATTCAGTAACTATACATGACACATCTATTACACGTTTAATGTTTGGATATCAAATGCATGCAAGTATCAACGAATTCAGCAAAACAACACCAACTTGGAAAATTCAACCTAATCCTGCTCAGAGCAACATTACACTTAGTGGAATAACTAATTTTGATGGAAAAATTGAAGTTTTAAATCTTTTAGGGGAAATTGTT
>DATGOR010000121.1:0-2458 GCA_035305805.1 Vicingaceae bacterium
GTAAGGTTGGTAAACATCCTGACCTACCGAAAACGAATTAGTATCTAACCCTACTTTTGCTAAAGTACTATGCAATTCAAAAATCCAACGTTTTTTAGCGTAAAAGGCTGAGGCAGTTATTTCTTTAAAATTGGCTCCTAAGGGATGGGCTAATGGAGCATTAAAATGGGCATAATTTTGAAGTGTGCTTACATTGGTGTTTCTATAAAAATAACTGTAAGTAAATGGTCTTACTTCGTTGTACTCTAACTGCAAACGTAATCTTTTAATGTTAAGCGGCTCTATAAATTTCAGTCCTGCTTGAACTCCATACTTATTTGCCCACCAACCGTTACCTGCTTTCAGTTCATCTAACAAAAACTCATCAAATAACAATTGTCCGTAAAAAATATATTTTTTTAAAATCCGCATTTTTATACTTCCACCCATTAGTGCGTTATCAGATGAACCTAATGCATATTCTGTAGAACGTAAAAAAATAATTGGGTTTAAATAAGACATATCATAACCCCTATAAAATCCTTTTTCTTGCGATTGAAAAACAATACTTTCAAAAAAGCCTAAATTCAACCATTTGGTAACATTCATGCTCAAATAGTGCGTAGTAGCAAACTTTTGCATGTAATTACTGTAAATTCCATCAGTCATACGAATATCCTGATGATTGGAATACAATGCCATGTACTTAATTTTCCAAATGTTGGCAGTAAGTTTTAAATAAGGATAACTGTTAGCAAAATCGGATAAAAGTAGCGAACGATAGCCGTCTCCTATAAAATGTTTACCGTAACCTGCTTGAATAGCAAATACTTCATCGGGGGTAAAAGTAATATTCCCTTGAGAAAATATAGATGCATCATTGTTAGAATAGCCGTAACCCGGACTAATATTTTTGGTTTGAACCATGGCGTCAATATGGCTTGGATAGGTAGAATAATCGTATAAAAAATCGAATTGGGCACTCCATTTATCTCCTAAAGCAGCTTGTAGCTGAATGCCTGCACTGGTTTCCAATAAATTTTCATTGTAATTATCAGCTTTTTCTAAGGTGGTAATGGCATTTACTATGGGGTTTACAGCAAGAGAAAAATTTCCTTTCTTTTCAATAAGGTGCTGGTTGAATAACTGATTAATAAATCCTTTTGAAGTATTAACTTGCAACTGAGCAAGGCTAGAATCGTAAGAAATTATTCTATTAACTTCATTTTTATTGTAAGGTTTTATAGCTGTATGAAAATCAACAGCGGTATCTAAATTATTCAAATACAGGTATTCAAAAGTACGCTCATTATTGATGTTAAAGTTTTGTGCAACAAGCGAACCACCAACCAATAACCCAATCAATATGTATAAAAAACGATTCACTTTTTACGTTTCAGTTTAAATAAGAAAGGAATTTGAGTAGATAGGATTACTGCAGCGGTAAGTACTATAAAAGCGTAACTTGGGTTAAATTGTTGAGCAAAAACAGCTCCTCCTACCACTAATAAACTAAACAAATAAATAACAATTACGGTTTGCTTGTGCGACAATCCTAAGTCTAATAATCGGTGATGAATATGATTTCTGTCGGCACGAAACGGAGAAACCCCACTTAAAATCCTGATGGTAAACACTCTGATAGTATCTACTAGAGGATATACCAAAATAGACATAGCTAAAATGGGTTTGGAAATATTTTGTATAATATTAGGTAAGTCGGTGGCTTTGTATTCCACCATTTCTATTGCTAGCACTGCCATTAAAAACCCAATAGTTAGCGAGCCCGAATCGCCCATAAAAATTTTTGCAGGATTAAAGTTAAACCTTAAAAAACCTAACAAACTACCTGCAATGGCAAATGATAAAATAGCATAAATCCAATCATTGGCAAAATAAAACCAAGCACCGAAAAAAGAAGCTGAAATTAATCCTACTCCCGCAGCTAAGCCATCAACACCATCAATTAAATTAAAAGCATTTATGATAACTATATAAGTGAACACCGAAAGCATAATTCCGGCATATTCGGGTATTTCTCTTACACCAAATAAACCGTGCAGACTAGTAAGTTTTACGTTTGCCATAAACACCATAATAAAAGCACAAAATAAATGAGCAGCTAATTTTTTGGCAGGAGCCGTACCAATAATATCGTCTTTCATGCCCACAAAAAACATGATAAGCATTGCCGGAACAAGGTACTTTATTACCCCAATTTTATCGATGGGAAGCCATAGTAAAAAAGAGAATAAAATACCCGCAAAAATCATCATCCCACCCATAGAAGGTGTTTTTTCACTATGAATTTTTCTACTTTCTGTGGGGTCATCAAACAAATGCTTCATTTTAGCAATAGTAATGAAGGATGGAGTTGCTAACAACACAATCAAAAAAGAAGTAATTATCGGTAAAATGATTTCCATAATTAAATATCGCTGTATAAGTTTCTTAATGAAGTTCTTAATGCAAAATAAAT
>DATGOR010000122.1:0-5778 GCA_035305805.1 Vicingaceae bacterium
AAAAAATTAAAAATGAAACTATTTGTTCTGCTTTCTCGCTTTCCATATCCCTTAGAAAAGGGAGACAAACTTCGTGCTTATCACCAAGTGAGAGAGTTGTCTAAATACCACGAAATAGTTTTATGTGCATTGTCTGACAAAAAAGTAACAGAGAACGACATTAATGAACTGAAACCTTATTGTAAGTCCATACATGTAATAAGATTACCTAAGTGGAAAATTTATTGGAACTTGTTTTGGCAATTGCTTTTTACCGAAAAATCGTTGCAAGTGGTTTATTTTTATAATAAATCGGCTCAAAAAAAAATTACAAAACTCATTCAGGAACATCAACCCGACCATATTTATGGGCAACTTATTCGGGTAGCAGAATACGTCAAAGATTTACCAATTCCGAAAACATTAGATTATATGGATGCCTTAGCTCGAGGGATGGAAAGAAGAATTGCTCAATCGCCTTTCTACATTCGTTGGTTCTTAACTACCGAAACTACTCGACTAAAACGCTATGAGCATCAGATTTTTGATAATTTTAATAACCTCACCATTATTTCCGAGCAAGATAGACGTTTAATTGTTCATATTAAAAACGATAATATTCACATCATTCCTAACGGAGTCGATTTTCATCAATTTGACTTCCGAAAGCAAGAGGAAAAGCAATACGACTTAATATTTACCGGAAACATGGCTTATCCACCTAATATTGATAGCGTGGTGTATTTAGTGGAAGAAATTATGCCTTTGGTATGGAAACACAATCCGAACATTAACCTGGTGATTGCCGGAGCTGAGCCCGATAAAAAAGTGTTGCAGTTGGCGACCGATAAAGTTAAAGTTACCGGCTGGGTGGAAGATATTACTTCTTTTTATGCCTCATCCGGTATTTTTGTTGCACCCATGCAAATAGGAACAGGCTTACAAAATAAATTGTTAGAAGCTATGGCCATGAAATTACCGTGCGTAACTTCTCAATTAGCTAATAATGCTTTAGGAGCTGAGCATCAATCATCAATTTTAATAGGTAATACGCCTGAAGAATATAGTAAACACATTCTTTCTCTTTTAACCAACCAAGAGCTTTACCAACAAGTGTCTGAAAAAGGTTACCTTTTTGTAAAAGAAAATTATACCTGGGAGGGAACTGTAAAAAAATTGAATGATGTTTTAATTGGAGTTTGCTAAACCTCCAGATTCAATCCACATTTAAAATGTCCTTCCGGACAAGCAATTTTTCCATGTAGCCCACAAGGTCGGCAGTTTAATTTCTCTTTAATTTCAACAGTTGTTGAATTTTTTGCCAATGGACCAAAACCAAAACCGGGTACAGTAGAGCAGAAAAAAGCGGTGGTAGGTGCATTCATAGCTGACGCAATGTGTAAAGGAGCAGAGTCATTTACATAATTCATTTGGGCCGTTTCCATTAAAGCAGCCGATTCTAACAAAGATAACTTGCCGGCCAAATTCACTACCTTGTTATTTTTCGATTGGGTTTTTATGGATTCGCAAACATCAAAATCATTGGGAGCACCCAAAAGATAAATAGAAAAACGGTTGGTAATTTTTCCGATTAATTCTACCCATTTTGTTGCAGGCATTTGTTTGGTAAACCAAACCGAAGTGGGGGCCATGCACACATAAGGATTTGCTTTATAAGCTTCAACTGCTAAATAATCTTTGTTGCCGGGATATAACTTTGGCATGGCGGGAGTATTATCGGTAAAGCTTTTAATTAGCTGGTGGTTTCGTTCAATTTCGTGTGTTCCGTTACCAATTTGGTGAGGAAATTTTTGACTAAAAGAAAACGATAAAGGGTTTTTTGCAAAGCCTAGTTTTAATTTAGCTCCTGAAAAAGCAGTGATTAACCCGCTTGAAGCAAAACGCTGAAGATTAATTACTACATCATATTGGTGTTGATGAACTTGTTTGGTAATTCGTTTTAAACTATCGTATTTTTTGTCGTGTTTGTTCCATATTATTACCTCATTAATAATCGGATGATTTTCTAGTAAACTTTCATTGCCTTTTCTAAGTAAAAAATCGATGGTACAATCTGGCAGAGACTGATGCAACTTTTCCACAATAGAAGTGGCTAAAATTACATCGCCCAAAAAAGCAGTTTGTATGACCAAAAATTTTTTCAAGGGTAATTAAAACAAGGTTTTTTTACGTTGACAACGTTCTACCGATTCAATGTATTTATCCATGGTTTTATTGTCCACGCTTGCTCTAGCAGCATCTTTGTAATAACCAATGGCTTTATCATACTCCTCAATGGCTTCGAACATAATGCCGTATTCATTTAGAATGGTAGCTTTATTAATACCCGGAACTTTTTGGGATTTTTCTAGCAATTGGTTTAAATCGTCCCAACGTTGTTGAGTAGATAATAAAATAGCATAGTTGTAATAAACAGCAGTATATTCAGGAGATAGCTCTAGGGCTTTTTTATAATGCTCCTCAGCTTTAGTAAAATTTTGAAATTTTGTTTCATACATCCATCCCAAATGGTTGTGAGCTTTTCCAAAAGAAGGATTGTCTTTAAGAATATTGTTTAATGTTTCGTAAGCTCTTTCTATGTAACCGTCTTTAATGTCTAAATCGGCTAATTGAAATTGATCTTCAGATTTAATGTTAAGGCTCATGGTGTGGTTATTTTAGAATTAATTACAGTTTTAAACAGCTACATCGTATTCTCTTAAAGCATCATTTAAAGAGGTTTTTAAATCGGTGCTGGGTTTTCTTTTCCCAATAATTAAGGCACAAGGAACTTGATACTTGCCTGCGGAAAACTCTTTGGTATATGCTCCCGGGATTACTACCGATCGTTCAGGCACTTCGCCTTTGTATTCCACAGGTTCATTACCGCTTACATCAATAATTTTAGTAGATTTGGTTAAAACAACGTTAGCTCCTAATACGGCCTCTTTTTTTACTCGCACACCTTCCACTACAATACATCTGGAACCAATAAAACAACCATCTTCAATTACAACCGGGGCTGCTTGCAAAGGTTCTAATACTCCTCCAATTCCAACACCTCCACTCAAATGCACATCTTTCCCAATTTGGGCACAAGAACCTACTGTAGCCCAAGTATCTACCATTGTTCCGCTATCTACAAAAGCACCTATATTAACGTACGATGGCATCATTATTACGCCCTTTGCCAAATAAGCACCATAACGAGCAACTGCATGAGGAACTACCCTAACCCCTAACTCAGCATAATTGGTTTTTAATTCCATTTTATCATGAAATTCAAAAGGTCCTACTTCAATGGTTTTCATTTGCTGAATAGGAAAATACAACACTACTGCTTTTTTCACCCATTCATTTACTTGCCAATTGCTGTCAACTGGTTCAGCCACTCTTAGCGTTCCTTTATCCAAGTTTTCAATTACTTGTTTAATAGCATTTATGGTGTTTTCCTCTTTCAATAACGCTCTGTTTTCCCAAGCGGCTTCAATTTGTTGTTTTAATGCTTCCATCGTTTTTAGTTTATTGCTAAATTATTGAAGTTATTTATAAAAATTCATTTCTGTTAAATATTGATATACCGGTTCAGTAAGTAAATAACGTACATCTTTTTTATCCTTTATAGCTTTTCGGATAAAGCTGGAAGATACTTTCATTACAGGGGCATCGCAAAAATGTACGTTAGGATGATTGAAAAACACATGTTGTTGTTGAAGGTTTTTTAATTCAGATTCTTCACGTTCTTGTTCGGTTAACGCTCTAGGATAAACGTATATATGGTGGTGAGAGATAATTTCTTCATGATTCTTCCATTTTTGAAAAGTGCGTAAATTATCTTCTCCCATAATGAGTGAAAATTCGTAGCTAGGGTATTTTTCGTGTAAATAAATTAAGGTGTCAGAAGTGAAAGAAGGCTTGGGCATTTTAAATTCGATATCGCTTGCTTTAAGCTTATCGTTTTTTTCAATGGCTATATTTACCATAGCCAACCGATGATAATCTGCTAATAAATTGCTGCCGGATTTTAGAGGGTTTTGAGGTGATACTACCAACCAAACTTCATCTAGATCGGTATAATCTGCCATGTAGTTGGCAATAATTAAATGCCCGACATGAATGGGGTTATATGTTCCAAAGTATAAACCTACTTTCATTTTATTTTTTTAATTGTTTTTCGATGACCTTATTCTTTATGCTCAACTCACCCCCAAGTTATCTGCCGATAACTTTCCCCCCTCTCTTAAAAGAGAGGGGGTTAGGGGGAGAGTTCTCTCATAATTTCATTTATTATTTCGATAAAAATGAATTAACAATTCGGTAAGTTTCTTCTTGAGCTTTTTCTAAATTGTCATTAACTATTATCACGTCAAACCATTTGGCGTATCCCATTTCTTTTTCGGCTTTTTCTAATCGTTTCAGAATTCGTTCTTCTGATTCTGTTCCTCTACTTCTTAATCTTTTTTCCAATTCTTCAATACTTGGTGCCTGAATAAAAATAGTAAGGGCTTTTTCTCCGAAATATTTACTTAAACTTAAACCACCTTCCACATCTACATCAAAAATCACATTATGCCCTTCGTTCCAAATTCTATCAATTTCAGATTTTAAAGTTCCATAAAACTGACCTTTATAGACTTCTTCCCACTCGATAAATTCGCTATTGTCAACTTTGGCTTTAAAGGCCTCAGTGTTCAAAAAATAATAATCCACGCCATCAACTTCATTGGTTCTTTTTTCTCTGTTACATGCCGAGATAGAGAACTTTAAATTCAAGTCTTTAGTTAATAAATATTTGGTAATGGATGTCTTTCCCGCTCCGGATGGAGCACAAATGATAATGCATTTGTTCTTGTTCATACAGTTTATTTTTTATAAAATATTTAGTACTTGTTCTTTAATTTTTTCTAGCTCATCTTTCATTTCTACCACTAGTTTTTGCATTTCAGCATGGTTGGCTTTTGACCCCAAGGTATTAATTTCTCTGCCCATTTCCTGACTAATAAATCCTAATTTTTTTCCTTGAGAGGAAGTTTCTTTCATGGTATCCAAAAAATAATTGAGATGAGATTGTAAGCGTTGTTTTTCCTCAGAAACATCAAATTTTTCAATGTAAAAAATTAGCTCTTGTTCTAATCGTTCTTTATCTATCTGATTGCCACTAACTACTTCTTCTAAATGAGTTGTAATTCGTTCTCTAACAGTAGTTATCCTTTCTTTTTCGAAAAATTCTACCTTGTTTAATAGTTGCTGAATATTAGCAATTCTCAACTCCATTTCTTTTTGAAGCGTGCTTCCTTCATCGCTTCGGTAAGCATCTATGTCTTTTAATGCAGCAGCAGTTAACGATAAAATTGCCTCCCATTCTGTTTCATCAATGGCTTGTTTTTCCTCTTTCTGGAAAACATCCGGCATACCGGCAACAATACGTATTAAGTCTGACGATGCATTTAGCTCTTCAGATACATCTTTTAATTCCTGAAAATAGTTTTTAAATAACAGCTTGTTGAGTTGATAGTTGGGAGTAGCCGAAAGCTGATCGATAAATAAACTAAACTCAATTTTCCCTCTTTCTAAATGTTGGCTGATAAGCCCGCGTAATTCTAGTTCTTTTTCTTTATAAGTGTTGGGGATTCTCAATGAAATATCAGCTTGTTTGCTATTTAGCGAACGAATTTCGATGCTGATTTTCTTTTGGTTGATACTGGTTGCGGATTTACCAAATCCGGTCATTGATTTTATCATCTAAGGAAATTTTAAAGATGCAAATGTAATAAACCTAATACTTGAATAACAATAGAT
>DATGOR010000123.1:0-6587 GCA_035305805.1 Vicingaceae bacterium
TACGTTTCCATCCTTCAGTAAACCTTTCTATTCTTAAATTTTTAGGTTTTGAACAAACTTTCAAAAATGCACTAACTACACTTCCTATGGGAGGTGGTAAAGGTGGTTCTGATTTCGACCCTAGAGGAAAATCAGACAATGAAGTAATGCGTTTTTGCCAATCTTTCATGTCAGAATTATTCCGTCATATTGGTCCAAATACAGACGTTCCTGCTGGAGATATAGGTGTTGGAGCTAGAGAAATAGGTTACTTGTTTGGACAATACAAACGATTAAGAAACGAATTTACCGGTGTTTTAACAGGTAAAAGCTTTAACTGGGGAGGTTCTCGCCTTCGTCCGGAAGCTACCGGTTTTGGAGCAGTATATTTCTTACAGTCTATGTTAGCCTCTAAAGGCATGGACATTAAAGGTAAAACCATTGCTGTTTCAGGTTTTGGTAATGTTGCTTGGGGAGTTACTAAAAAAGCTGCCGAATTAGGTGCTAAAGTAGTTACACTTTCCGGCCCGGATGGATACATTTACGACCCGGATGGAGTTTCAGGAGAAAAAATTGAATACATGTTGGAGCTAAGAGCTAGTAACAATGATGTTATTGAGCCTTACGCTAAAAAATATGGAGTTAAATTCTTTCCAAACAAACACCCTTGGCATCAAAAAGTAGATATTGCCATGCCTTGTGCTACGCAAAACGAACTAAAAGCAGACGGTGCTCAAGCATTAATTGATAATGGTGTAAAATGTATTGTTGAAGTAGCTAACATGCCTACTACTCCTGAAGCGTTTAAAATCATTCAAAAAAGTAAAATTTTATTCTCACCGGGAAAAGCTTCTAATGCTGGTGGTGTAGCAACTTCAGGTTTAGAAATGAGCCAAAATGCTATTCACTCTCATTGGTCTTCAAAAAAGGTAGATCAACGATTAAAAGCAATTATGGAAAGCATCCACAGAGAATGCGTGAAATATGGAAAAGAAGGCGATTATGTAGATTACTTTAAAGGAGCAAACATTGCAGGTTTTGTGAAAGTTGCTGACGCCATGATAGACCAAGGTGTAGTTTAACAACTAACATTATAAACCAAATTTATTTTTCTAAAGAGGTTGTTCCAATATAGGTACAACCTCTTTTAGTTTTATAGCCTAAAATCCATTATTTTTGAGCTTCTTTTTAAAAGCCGAATAAAACACTAAATAAAATGAAAAAATTATAACAACTCTCCCCCTCGCCCCCTCTCTTTTAAGAAAGGGGGAGAAGTTATCTATCGATAACTTGGGGGTGAGTCGAAAAAAAGATGTATAAACACATGAAAAATTTTTTAACCCTTCTATTAGTTGCTCTTCAAAGTATTGCTTTTGCTCAAGAAACCTTTGTAGTTAATGGCACTCACCATAACATTAATAATTATTATGCCTTTACTAATGCTACCATTTATAAAGATTATCAAACCGTAATTGAGAATGGTACGTTGTTAATACATGATGGGAAAGTGGTTGAAATAGGCGAAGCCAAAAAAGTTAAACTTCCAAAAAATACCGTTGTTTATGATGTGAAAGGAAAGTTTATCTATCCGAGCTTTATCGATTTATCGAGTAATTATGGTATGCCGGAAATTAAAAAAGACAACTCCCCCAATTATGGACCACAAATGGAAACTAACAACCAAGGAGCTTATAATTGGAATCAAGCTATAAAACCGGAAGTAGAAGCCGGAAAATTATTTACCCCCAATAAAAAGCAAGCTGAAGATTACCTCAACATGGGTTTTGGAAGTGTGCTAACGCACCAAAAAGACGGCATCATGAGAGGAACTTCTGCTCTAGTGCAGTTAGGTTTTGAAAAGGCTCAACTGATGCTTATCAATGAAAAAGTTGCCGGACACCTTTCTTTTGATAAGGGGTCTTCCACTCAGGATTATCCGGGTTCATTAATGGGAGCTATTGCGTTAATTCGTCAAACTTATTACGATGTTGATTGGATGTATAACAACAATCATTTCAAAGAAAATAATCTTTCATTAAAAGCTATTTTAGATAATTGGGAATTGCCTCAAATTTTTGAAGTAAAAGATAAGTTAGACATTCTTAGAGCAGATAAAATTGGTGATGAATTTAATACCCAATATATTTTTGTTGGAAATGGTGATGAATACCAACGCATTAAGGAAATAAAAGCTACTGAAGGGAAATTAATTGTTCCTGTTAATTTCCCTGAACCTTATAATGTAGAAGATCCTTATGACGCACTTAAAATTCCTTATTCCTCTTTAAAACATTGGGAAATGGCTCCCTATAATTTAAAATTACTGGCTGATAGTGCCATAGACTTTTCTATCACCTCTGATGGGTTAAAAAACACAAAAGACTTTTTACCTAATCTTCGTCAAGCAATAAAATACGGACTTTCAGAGAAAAACGCACTAAAAGCACTTACATTTAATCCGGCTCAGTTTATTAATGCTTACGACCAAATAGGTAGTTTGGAAAAAAACAAATCGGCCAACTTTTTTATAGCATCAGCCAATATTTTTGATGAAAAAGCCATTATTCATGAAAATTGGATAAAAGGAAAACAACATATAATTAAAGATTATAATGCTTTTGATATAAGAGGAAATTACAGTTTAAATATAAATGGCAAAGTATATGAATTGAACGTAAGTGGCTCGGAAGATAAACCACAAGCCAAGGTGATTTTTATTCAAGAAAAAGACACTACCAACTACAAAGCTTCAGTTAGTTTTCAAGACCAATTGGTTCATGTTAATTTTAATGTTGCAGACTCTGCTTCAGAAGCTGCTTTTATACGACTTTCCGGTGCCATCAGCAGCAATAATGCCATTTGGGATGGAAATGGACAATTAGCAAATGGCGAATGGATAAAATGGTCAGCTATTAGAAAAAAAGACGATAAGAAAAACGAAAAAAAGAAGGTTGATAGTAACGATAGTTTAGCTGTTCCAACCATTAAATACCCATTAATGGCTTATGGACAAGATTCTTTACCAGTAGCTAAAACAATGCTTATTAAAAACACTACCGTTTGGACGAATGAAGCGGAAGGTATTCTAAAAAATACTGATGTGCTAATTAAAGATGGTAAAATTGCTGACATCGGAAAAGATTTAGTGGTAGAAGAAGGTGTAGAGGTAATAGATGGAACCAACAAACATCTAACTGCAGGGATAATTGATGAACATTCGCATATTGCTATTAGCAGAGGTGTAAACGAATGTACACAAGCAGTAACTGCCGAAGTTAGTATAGCTGATGTAGTAAATTCTGATGATATTAATATTTACCGCCAGCTAGCCGGAGGGGTGGTTGCTGCTCAATTGCTTCATGGTTCTTGTAACCCCATTGGTGGACAATCTGCATTAATAAAACTAAAATGGGGACATGCTCCGGAAGAAATGAAAATTGATACCAAAGATGGGTTTATCAAATTTGCTTTGGGTGAAAATGTAAAACAATCTAACTGGGGAGCATTTAATACTATTCGTTTCCCACAAACACGTATGGGAGTGGAGCAAGTATATTACGATGCTTTTACCAGAGCTAAAGAATATCAAACAAAATGGGATGCTTTTGCCAAACTTAGCCCAAAAGAAAAAGACAAAGCCGAAGCTCCAAGAATAGATTTAGAACTAGAAACGTTAAATGAAATTCTTAATAAAGAACGATTCATTTCTTGCCACTCTTATGTTCAATCTGAAATTAATATGTTAATGCATGTTGGCGATTCTATGGGCTTTACCGTAAACACCTTTACTCATACTTTGGAAGGATATAAAGTGTCGGACAAAATGAAGCAACACGGAGCAGCTGGTTCTACTTTTTCCGACTGGTGGGCTTATAAATACGAAGTAAATGATGCGATTCCATACAATGCTGCTATTATGCACCAAGTAGGGGTACTTACTTCCATTAACTCTGATGATGCCGAAATGGGAAGAAGACTAAACCAAGAAGCCGCAAAAACGGTTAAGTATGGTGGCGTTTCTGAAGAAGATGCCTTGAAATTTGTAACCTTAAATCCTGCAAAAATGCTTCATTTAGATGATAGAATGGGCAGTATTAAAATAGGTAAAGATGCTTGTATTGTACTTTGGAATGACCATCCTTTATCAGTATATGCTACTGTTAGCAAAACCATTATTGATGGAGCCGTTTATTTTGACAGCGAAATAGACAGGGTATTAACCAAGCAATATCAAGAAGAAAAGACAGCCATTATCCATAAAATGATAGAGGAAAAGAAAAACGGAAAAAAAACTCAACCGGCAGTTTTCAAAAAACCAACGCTTTATCACTGCGATACTGTTGGAGAATAATTTAATGTGTAAAATTTATTAATGTGTAGATGTGTGAATTACTTAAAAAACCCTCAAACCTTAAACATACAAGCATGAAAACAAAAATCATCATCCTATTAACAATATGCTTTCAGCTTAATGCTTTTAATTTATTAGCCCAAGTTCCTAGTCCGGCACCTGAGCAAAAAGGGGCAATTTTATTACAAAACGGAATAGCTCATTTAGGCAATGGAGAAATTATAGAAAACTCCGTAATTGGGTTTAAAGACGGAAAATTAACCCTTGTAGCGGATGCGAAAACTGTTAAAATAGACCCTAGTTTTTATGATACCATTATCAATATAGAAGGCAAACACGTTTATCCGGGAATAATTGCTCCCAACTCAACTTTAGGGTTAACTGAAATTGATGCCGTTAGAGCGACTAGAGACTATGCTGAAACAGGAGCATTAAACCCACATGTTCGTTCTGTTATTGCCTACAATACCGAATCGAACATTACTACTACAGTTAGATTTAACGGAGTTTTAATGGGGCAAATAACTCCACGAGGAGGTTTAATTTCAGGAACATCTTCCATTGTTCAGTTTGATGCTTGGAATTGGGAAGATGCCATTTACAAAGAAGATGACGGCATACACATCAATTGGCCGAACATGTACCACCGTTGGGGAGGAAAAGAAAACAAAGAATACGATAATACTAAAAAAGAATTGCACGATTTTTTTGAGAATGCCAAAACCTACTGTGCCATTGAAAAATACGATGAAAAAAACATTCGGTTTGAAAGTGTACGAGGGTTATTTGATGAAAGTAAGACACTTTTTATTCATACGGATTACATTAAAGAAATAACTGAAGCCATCACTTTTGTAAAGAAATTTGAATTAAAAAATGTGGTACTTGTGGGTGGATATGATGCTTGGATGGTAGCAGAACAGTTGAAAGAAAACAATATCAGCGTTATTTTACAAAGAGTACATTCCTTGCCGGAACGACAAGAAGACGATGTGTATTTGCCCTACAAATTGCCTAAAATGTTATGGGATGCCGGTGTACTATTTTGTTTGGAAAATGCCGGAGACATGGAGGCGATGAACACCAGAAACCTGCCGTTTTATGCAGGAACAGCTGCTGCTTATGGGTTAACCAAAGAACAAGCTTTACAAATCATTACCCTCAATACTGCCAAAATTTTAGGAATAGATGAAACGTGTGGGAGTTTAGAAACAGGTAAAGATGCTACACTTTTTGTTTCTACCGGAGATGCCTTAGACATGAAAACTAACAATGTAGAGTTAGCTTTTATTCAAGGTAGAAAAATTGACTTAAGTAGTCGCCAAAAAAATCTTTACGAAAAATATAGCAAGAAATATAAAAGCAATTAGTTTAGTTGCTTTATTTTAAATTGTTTAAATGGAAGTTGTACCTTTGTAACTATGAACAAGCAAACCATTATATCTTCAATAAAAGAAGAAATGCCTTATTTAAAAACACAATTTGGCGTTGAGGAAATTGCTTTATTTGGCTCATATTCTCGTGATGAACAATCTGATAATAGTGACATAGATATTTTAGTATCCCTAAAAAAACCTTCCTATAAAATGCTAATGGGTTTATACAACTACTTAGAAAAAAAATTAAACGCTAAGATAGACCTAATTAGAAAAGGCCCTCATATTTCTAATAAATTTCTTAATCAAATTCACAAAGACTTAATTTATGTCTGAAAGAGAAAAATATGCTTACGAACTCATTTTGGAACACCTTAAAGTATGTGAAAAAAGGTTTTCCGAAATAAACTCTCCCACAGACTTTGTTAGTTCTGATTATGGAAATACGTTGTTGGATGCTATAGCCGTAAGACTTCAAGCTGTTGGTGAAAATTTAAAACGTTTATTAAAACACTCTTCCTTGTTAAAAGAAAAATATCCGGATATAGAGTGGGACAACATCATACAGTTTAGAGATTTTATATCTCATCATTATGAAAAACTCGATTACGAAATAATATTTGATATCTGTGAAAATGATTTACCTCAACTAATAAATACTATTCAAAAAGAATTAGAACAGCACTAAACCAACTTTTTATTAAATGGACATTTGTGAGGCAACTTCATTAGAAAGAGAAAAAATAAACAGACACCCTTGGGAGCTAGCAAGAATTGAGGTAGTAAAAAACTTCTTAACTCCTATAATTGCCGAAAAACCAAATACTACTATTCTCGATTTAGGTTGTGGAGATGTGTTTGTTGCTCAACAGTTATCTTAT
>DATGOR010000124.1:0-4668 GCA_035305805.1 Vicingaceae bacterium
TCTTCTTCTTGTTGTTTTCTTTTAATTTCTGCACCTAAAAAATTGCATAACGGAGAAAAAGTCAGCACGCCAAAATCATCCGATTTTAGTTTATTTTTGGAGGAAAGCATTAAAACTCCTACGGGATTATCGTTGTGAAACAATGGGAATCCAACCGCTGATTTCAACCCTGATTTTTTGGCATATTTATTACGAATAAATTGGGGATTAGTATTAATATCTTCCCAAACTTCCATTTTTAACTTTTGCCAAGTGGTTCCGGGCAACCCTTCTCCTTTGGAAAATCGTTTCACTTTTTTGCTGGCATCAACATATTGCTGTGTTTGTTCATTAGCATTATAAATTGCATTTAATACCAAGTCATTTTTATCTGAACTGATTAACCAAATTTCTCCGGCATCAAAATCTCCGTAATTGGTAATGTAGTTTAACGTATTGTATAAAATGTCATTAATATGTTCGTCTTCTTTAAAGATGGAAGAAACATGGTGCTGAATTTGTCTTTTATTTTCTTCTAATTTATTTTCGGTAACATCCCTTAGCGTACCAATCATTCTTATTGGTTTTCCATGATTGTCTCGCATCATGTAACCAATTTCTTCAACATACAAGTAGCTACCATCTGCTTTTAAGAATCTGAATTCATTTATCCATTTCTGACGCCTTTTATCTTTCAAAAACATTTCCCAACTTTGTTGGTGTTTTACCCTGTCTATAGGATGGGTAAGTTTGCTCCAGTCTTTTATTCTAAAAGTTTTTTCATCATTTTCGTATCCAAAAGTACTGTAAAAACCATCACCCCAGTAAAATACATCTTTTTCTACATCCCAGTCGTAAATAGCATCGTTGGTAGCTTTATTCAATAACTCAAAGCGTTCATTACTCAACTGAATGTTACTCATGTAGTTGAACTTGCTTATAAGTATTGACAACAGCCTTTGAGAACGATCGATGGCGTATTCTTCTATCTTGTTTGGTTTTTTGGGAGTGTTGTAATAGTTGGCAAATGTGGCTATTACTTCATTTTTATTATTAAAAATTGGTTGCGACCAACAAGCAGCAAATTTGTATTTTTTAGCTAAATCCGTATATTTTTTCCAACGTTTGTCAGTAAAAACATTTTCTACCACCACTTTTTGTTTGGTATAAGCAGCCGTACCACAAGAGCCTTCGTATTTTCCAATAGACAACCCATTAAGGGACTGCACGTATTTTGTTGGTAAAGAAGGGGATGCAAGGTTGTATATTTTTCCATCTTCTACTCTAAGCACTGAAGCTTTCATACCTTCATAGAGATGCTCTATTTTAAGCAAATAAGCAGAAATAACTTTGGAGATAGTAATGTTTTCTTGCATACTAAATGCCATTATTTCTCTTTCTATGTTTTCTAACTGCTCATAAAAATATTCTTGCGTAATGTCTTTAATAGCTCCCACCACTCTATATACTTTGCCTTTTTTATCTCTCATAAACATAGCTCTATCATTCACATAGGCATATTCTCCATTAGATTTTCTGATGCGATACTTCATGCTCCATTTAAGCACATCTTTTGCTGAAAGAGCTGTTTTAAAATCTTTGATATAAGCCGAGAAATCATTCGGATGAATTCTGGAATTAATGATGTCATTATTTTTATCTAAAGAAGTGATGTTGATTCCAAAATTTCGATTAAATCCTTCTCCTAAAAACAGTTCGTTGGTAAGTGGGTTAAAGTCCCAAATACTTTCCGTTCCTGTTTTCATAATTAACTCAAACCTTTCATTACTTTTGGTAAGCTCTTGCTGAGTGGTGAGTAAATCATCCTTGCTTTTTTTAATAGCTGCTTGTGAAATATTGGTTTTGAGTCCATCAGAACTCAACCCTGGCGAAATATTACTCAATAATCTCTTAAGTTGATCAACTAAGGATAAAATTACTTCTCTTTGTTCTTTAGAAAATTTTATGTTTGAGGCATCAAAAACAGCCAACTTGCCTGTGTAATGTCCATTAACATTAAATGCTATTCCTGCAAAAAATGAATTATCACTTGTTGTAATATACTGGAATTGATTTTTTTTCGATTTAATTTTTTTAGTTAAAGCTTTTAGTTCTTTTGGTGTCCCCTCCCCGAATTCGGCTACAATTTTGTCATCAATAACAATTATTGCATTGGATGTTCTACAAACTAAAGCCGTATTAGTTGCTATAAGTTTTAATTTTTTTAAAATGTCCCCTTGTAAAAATGTAGCCATAAAAAATACCTTAATTGTTAGGTTTACAATTAAGGTATTAAAATTATTTATTTTTTTACACTAAACTATTGTAAAGTGTTATTTTTTCATGAATTACGCTAACTTTTCGTTAATAATTTTTATAGTTTCAGCTTCTATTGCTAAGGTTTTATCAAAAATTTCTTCTCCTTTTTTAATTAAATTCTCAGCAAATGTTCTGTCTTTAATGTCTTTAGCATTTATTTTCACATTAAAGAAAGCTCCTGCCACTGCTGCTTTCGCACACATAATTCCTACAGCCCCGTCTGATAGAGAAGACGCTAAACCGGATCGCATCATTTCTTGCATTACTTCCATAGACTCGTATGCTGTTTTCATTACTTTAAATGGTACTTCAGCAGCGTATTTTGTAGCATTTTCTATTGCTTCAGCTCTTAATTGTTTTTCTTCATCGGTTTCTTTTGGCATTCTAAATCCATCTATAATTTTATTAAAAGCGTTGGTATCTTCATCCACTAAATTTAACAAAGTGGTTTTATATTGTTGTCCTTTAACTGCCCAATCGGAGAAAAATTCCCATTTATCATCCCAACCTCTTTTATGCCCTGATAGATTGGCAACCATAGTTCCTAAAGCAACTCCTAGTGTGCCTACATAAGCAGCAATAGAACCACCACCCGGAGCCATAGATTCGGCAGCTGTTTCATCAGCAAAATCGGTAAGTGTAAGGTCAATTAGCTTTTTAGGGGCATCTTTTTCTAAAATGTACTCTATTATTTTTTCATCAGGATGAAAGGGTTTTAACTCATCTAAACCTAAGGATTTGATGGCAATTTTAATTTTTTCTTTTTCGGAACAACCTAATGAACGCTCTTGTTTAATTAAGAAATAATCCGCAGCATCCAACATCGCTTTTAGCGGAATTAGTCCCACTAACTCTGAACCGGTAACACGCAAACCTCTTTCTTGAGCAGCCTTGCAAGTTTCATCAAAAGCTACATGCATGGACGTAATAGAAATATTGGTAAGATTATAGGAGATTTGAGCAATACCATATTCATCAATAAACCAACCAATGCCTTTAACGGCTTTTAGCTTTCCGGGAACTCTTTTTTCTACTCCATTTTCTTTTACTAACCTGCCTGCTTCTCTAATATCAAAAGCAATAGCATTGGCTCTACGTGTGGAAGTTGAATTTAAATTCACATTATAAGCTATTAAAAAATCCCTTGCACTAATGGCTGTTGCTCCGGTTTTTTGAACGCTTTCATTGAATGCTGCCGGGCCGAAATCAGGCTTCCAAGCAGCATCATTCAATTTTTCTTTTAGTCCTTCGTATTCACCTGATCGACAATTCGCTAAATTTTTTCTTTTTTCTTCTTGAGCCGCATTTTCGTAACAATAAACAGGAATATTTAACTCTTCCCCTACTCTTTTAGCTAATTTGTGAGCATATTTTACTGTTTCTTCCATGGTAATTCCCGAAATTGGTACTAATGGGCAAACATCGGTAGCTCCAAAACGAGGGTGCTCTCCTTGATGTCCTCTCATATCAATCAATTCTGATGCTTTTTTAATCAATAAAAATGCTGCTTCTATAACAGGTTCTGGCTCTCCTACAAAAGTAATTACGGTTCTGTTGGTGGCTTTTCCGGGATCTACGTCTAATAATTTTACGCCTTCTACCTTTTCTACCACATCGGTAATGGCTTTAATTTTTGCTTCATTTCTTCCTTCACTAATATTAGGAACGCATTCTATGAGTTGTTTTGACATAATTTTTTAGTTTATTTATTTATGAAGTTGTTTTAAGTCCTCTCTATAAATTAAAAAATGTTTCTTTTTTCACACTACATCGTTATTTTCTCCAACCATAGCTATAGCTATGCTTCTCAAAAATGCCTTATATTGTAAAAAATAATTCATTTTCATTATTATACATGAACTTTAAACAACTTCTATTTGTTACAGGAACAAAACTACACGTTTTAATGACAATTTGAAAGCGAAGAAAGTGAATATTCTTAAAAATAAAGCCAATAAAATTGAGTACTGCTACGGCTGTTAAATTCTATGGTAGGCAAAGGAAATTTCAGAAACCCGAATGCACCTAACACTGTATTGGTAAATTTACTTTTAGTTTTTATACGAGTTAAATCAATATCTAACGAAAGGTAAAATTGGCGTTGACGCTCAATCTCTGGATAGGCATTATTATTAAACGCTCCTAACATTCCATCTGCACCATAACCAACAGCAACATTGAGCCATTTAGGAAATTTACTTTCTTCACCTAAAAAAGAAGCGATATTCGCACTCATCCAATACGTTTGTCCGTTGTAATCTTTCAGCATGTTTTGAGCTAAATTTTCACCCAACAAATTCGGACGTTTTTCCCAATAATCACTCTGGTGAAAAGAATATTTGAGTAAAATTCGTTGTTCTTGCCAAGCCA
>DATGOR010000125.1:0-2038 GCA_035305805.1 Vicingaceae bacterium
AACACCTTCTTATAACTTGACTCTTTTTCATTTAAAAAAATCAAGGCCAAGCCAAGCTCACAGCTCCTCCCTTCAGATGAAGGGAGGTGGATTATCGAAACGCAGTGGAGATAAGACGGAGGGTTTGATTTATAAACTAACAACTAAAAACTACCATCTAAATTTTTTGGATATTACTATTATATTTATAATTTTGTAAATAGGTATTGGAAGGATGCCTATACTCACAAAAGACGATGTCACCTTTTCTTTTCAATATTTATAAGTTTCATAAATCCGCCAATTGTGAGTAATGGCAACAAAAAGGATATTATGAAAGAATTACATCCTGTTCGGCTTAGTCAACTTAAAGTTGAAGCCAAATTACTACACAAGAATTTTAAATCAGATTTTGACAGCACTGTCAATATGTATTTAAACCATCCTTATTTTAAAAACCTATCTTATACACAAACTGAAGAAAAAGGAAAAAATATTCGATTAAAAGACGTCTATCACATCATTGCCACAGAATACGGGTTTTCTCGTTGGGAGGACCTAAAGCGATACGTTGTAAAAAATGATATGCTTTTTAGGAGCAATGGGGTTGGGTTAATACATAAATGGTTCAAAAATTATACAGAAGCAAGTAAATATCATTTTAAAAACGGTGGTTATTTATTGCAATTTTGGGCTGATTATGTAATATGTGGCATTGAGTACATTCAATTGATAGAATTACATCATTACGCTGAAGAATGGGAAGCCATTGGCTATAACTGGATTGAACCCACCGACAAACAAGCATTTCAAAAGCTTTATCAAAAGGCAATTTTGCAGTATAACATACTGTAATTTTCTATTATTTTATTAATCTTTAAATTTTAATTTTTATGAAAAACTATTTAGGTAGAATAGTGCTACTCGTTGAGGACTATGAAAAATCAGCTAATTTCTATGAAACTAATTTTGGCTTTAAACGAATGTTTGATGTAACCACGGATGTTGGTCAACGGTTCTTACATATTGGAAATGAACCTCTCGATTCTTTAGGAATTTGGTTTTTAAAGGCAGATACAAAAAAACAAAGAGAACGTGTTGGGAACCAAACGGGCGAACAGCCTACAATGGTAATATATACCACTGAAATTGAAACACTTTATAAACAACTTAAAAGTAATGGCGTTAAATTGAAAACAGAAATCATTAAAACACCGGAATATGCTTTTTTGCATTGCTATGATTTGGATGGCAATGAGATTGTTGTTTCTGAATTGAACGAATAATAAACTGAAACCCTATAACAGTTGGAACGGAAGGAAGTAGAAAAATATACAAAAGAATTACCGTGACAACTCACAAAGAAACATAATAAAAGTGCCAAACCGCGAAGCACCCTTAGGACATTGCAGCTCATTTTTTAGCCTTTAAAAATTGTAGTATTCCAAAAAATGTGCTGTAATGGTTTGGCGATTTTATTTGCTGACGACCGTAGTCGAAACACCACTTTACCTGAGTTTGGATGTGCGTGGGCTAAAGCAAGTGCAGGACTGAATGAATTGCAGTGCAACGGAAAGGAATGAAGGACTTCTCTTGCTGTGCGTTGCAGGAAGTGGGTGATTGTAGTTAGTGAGGTACGAGCGAACGAAAAGAACCTACTGGAAGCAAATGGCTGTGCGGTGGGATTTAAACTTAAACCCCTGACCGATTTCTCTTGTAATACAATTGCACCAATCCCGTATCAAATGTTTTGGCACTAACAAATTCCAATAGTTGCTCTGGTCTATCTTCTTTAAATAATCTGGTACCATTACCTACAAGAATAGGTACAATAGAAATAGTCAGTTCATCAATGAGGTCCTTTTTAAGTAGTTCGTTAACAACTTCAGCTCCACCATCACAATAGATGTCTTTACCCGCTTCGCTCTTAATCTTTGTTACAAGGTCTTTTATGTTTCCTGTATAAAATTTAATGCTGCCGTTGTCTGGACGTTCCGTTCTTGTAATGACATAAACATCCCTTTCGCCATTGTCGTAGTGAGAAGCACCAATCTCTTTT
>DATGOR010000126.1:0-2522 GCA_035305805.1 Vicingaceae bacterium
TTAAAACCTCAGCCAATCGGTATTGGCATAGAGCATAAAAGTCAGTAATAGTATCATTCCTGCAATTTGAGCATACTCCATCAGTTTCTCGTTAGGCTTTCTTCCGGTAATCATTTCGTATAGCAAAAACATTACATGACCGCCATCTAAAGCCGGTATGGGTAATAAATTCATAAATGCCAACACTAAGGAAATCCAAGCCGTTTTCTCCCAGAAATTTTGCCATACCCATTCTGTGCCAAACAGTTTACTAATGGTAGCAAATCCTCCCATTGCTTTATATGCACCAGTTTCCGGGTTAAGCATTATCATAAATTGCTTATAATAATTAACTAATTTCTCAACAGCAATTTCAATTCCTCTAGGGAAAGCTGCAAAAAATGAATAATGTACAGTTTTGGTGTTATAAATACCTTCTCTCTCCAATTCAGTTAATGAGTAAGGATAAGGAGAAACACCAATAAAAGCGGAATCTACAATTTCTGTTGGAAAAGACATTAATTCCCCTTCTCTCATCACTTTTAATTCAACTGTTTGATTGACAAACGGAGTTAGTTTTTCTTTAAATTCATCGTAATACTTAACCTCTATATCATTAATTCCTATAATTTTATCTTTTGGTTGAATACCCGCTTTTTCGGCAGGGAAATCTTTTAATGTACCACCAACCGTAAATGGAATTCGATAAGCGAATAAAGGTCCTCTTCTTTCATTTAGTAGTTTATCAATCAAGTCAGTTGGTATATCAAGAGTTACTTGCTTTCCATTACGTTCTACCACCATGGTTTTAGAATAAAAAACTTCTTCTTGCATTTGCTCAAAAGTTTCGGGAGCTTCTCCATTGATGCTTATAATTTTATCTCCGTTTTGTAGTCCTATTTCATTGGTTATTGGTTCATTTATACACCAAATACCGTCTTTTAATTCATTAGCAGGCAAGTATTTTTCGCCATAACCCATCAATACAAAGCTGTATATTAAAAACCCAACTATCACATTTACAATTATCCCGCCCAACATAATAATTAAACGTTGCCAAGTCGGTTTAGCACGAAATTCCCACGGTTGTGGTGGTTGTTTCATTTGTTCTTTGTCCATGCTTTCATCTATCATTCCGGCAATTTTTACATAACCACCCAATGGCAGCCAACCAATACCGTATTCAGTATCTCCAATTTTCTTTTTATAAACAGAGAACCATGGGTTAAAGAAAAGGTAAAAACTTTCAACTTTAGTTTTGAAAAATTTAGCAGCAAAAAAATGACCGCCCTCGTGTAATATTACTAGTATAGAGATGCTTAAAAGAAGTTGCCCGCCTTGTATTACGTAATCCATGTTTTAAAATTAAATTCGGGCGAAGTTACTTTTAAATTGTCAATTATAAAATTTCTTTAAATTTAGATGATTTTAATTTAGGAAAATTAACTTTCTTACTTTTGATGCAACAAAAAGCAAATCGTTATAAAAAAATTAAAATACGATACCGTCCTTGAAGTAAGCAAGACCAATTTGGCTCACAACCTTTCTGTTTTTAGAAACTTGCTTACTCCTCCTACCAAAGTGATGGTAATGGTGAAGGCTTACGGTTATGGTCTTGGCCCAAAAGGATTATCCAAATTTTTAGAACAACAAGGAGTAGATTACTTGGGAGTTGCCAATATTTTAGAAGGTGTAGAAATTAGAAAAGCAGGGGTTAAATTGCCTATAGCCGTTATGAAACCTGAGTTAGATAGTTTTGATTTAGTAACTAAACACCATCTTACTCCTGTAATTTTTTCTATAAAATCGTTGAAGGCATTTGTAAATTATATTAACACTACCTCGTCAGAACATACTCCCCATCATATTCACTTAAAACTAGATACCGGTATGCATCGGCTTGGTTTTAACAAAGCGGAACTTCACGAGGCCATTGCTATTATTAAAAGCCACCCTACCATTATAATAGAAAGTGTTTTTTCGCAACTCAGCTCTGCCGACAACCCAACAGAAGATGATTTTTCTCGAAAACAAATTAATGATTTTCAACAAATGGCAAGTATTGTTAGTGCTTCTTTCTCGTACAAAATTGATAGGCATATCGCCAACAGCAACGCCATTGCTCGATTTCCTGAAGCTCATTTTGACATGGTAAGGTTAGGGATAGGGTTGCTTGGTTTTTCAGAAAATCCCACCATTGATAGTCAATTGAAAAATGTAGCTACATTAAAAATAAAGATTGCTCAAATTCACCATTTGCAAGCAGGAGAAACTGTGGGATATAGCAGAATGGGAAAAGTTAACAAACCATCAACTATTGCAACTATTCCTATTGGTTATGCAGATGGACTAAACCGCCATTTAGGAAATGGCAACTGTACTTTTTTAGTAAATGGGAAACAAGCTCCAACTATCGGAAATATTTGTATGGATATTACTATGCTAGATGTTACAAACATTGACTGTTCGGAAGATGATGCTGCTATTTTATTCTACTCAAAAGAAAGTGTTAAACTTCTTTCTAACTTATTGAAAACCATACC
>DATGOR010000127.1:0-2076 GCA_035305805.1 Vicingaceae bacterium
TTACCGTCATTTTGATATCAGACAAGAAGATACGTTGGAGCATCCACAACATTTAGATATGAAGTTTGAAGCTGTTGTTGCCAATCCACCGTTTTCTGCCAAATGGAAAGGGAAAAACAACCCATTAAACGAAAGTGATGAGCGTTTTAGTCAATATGGACGATTAGCACCAACCAGTAAAGCCGATTTTGCTTTTTTACAACACATGGTGTACCAATTAGCAGATAATGGTACCATGGCTTGTGTGTTGCCACATGGAGTGTTGTTTAGAGGTGCTGCTGAAGGAACGATTAGACAATATTTAATTGATAATCTCAATTATTTAGATGCTGTTATTGGGTTGCCAGCAAATGTATTTTATGGTACAAGTATTCCTACTTGTATTTTGGTGTTAAATAAATGTCGAATCAATGATAATGATGTGTTATTTATTGATGCATCAAACGAATTTGAAAAAGCAACTAACCAAAACAATTTAAGAGAAGAAGATGTTGATAAAATAATTTCTACATATAGGAAACGTGAAACTATTGACAAATACAGTTATGTAGCCACTTTAGAGGAGATAAAGGAAAACGATTATAATCTAAACATTGCTCGGTATGTAGATATGTTTGTAGCTGAAGAATTAGTGGATTTAGAAAAAGTTACTTCAGAAATTACAGTTTTAGATTCTGAAATAGAAGACACAGATAAACTCATAAGCTCATTTTGTACTGAACTTAAAATACCTACACCATTTTAAAGTATGATTGAGCAAAAAAAGTTACCTAAACTACGGTTTCCTTCCTTTTTTGAGAAATGGAAGGTAAAGACAATTGATAATATTTTTGAAAGAGTTGTGAATCCAGTTGATGTAAATGAAAAACAGGAATATAAACAAATTGGTATACGTTCACATGGTAAAGGTATTTTTCATAAAGAAACAGTCCTTGGTAATGAATTAGGTAATAAACGTGTTTTTTGGATTGAAGAAAATCTTTTTATTGTAAATATTGTATTTGCATGGGAAATGGCAGTTGCCAAGACAACCAAAAATGAAATGGGGTTAATAGCTTCACACCGTTTTCCAATGTACCGACCAAAAAATGATATATTAGATTTAGATTTTATACTTTATTTCTTTTTACGTAATAGAGGAAAATATATTTTAGAATTAGCCTCACCAGGTGGTGCTGGTCGTAATAAAACATTAGGGCAAAAAGAATTTGCGAAATCAAAAGTTACCATACCCACTAATATAGAAGAACAACAAAAAATAGCAACCTTCCTAGCTTCCGTCGATAAAAAAATAGACCAACTACAACAAAAGAAAAACCTTTTAGAGCAATACAAAAAAGGTGTGATGCAACACCTGTTTTCGCAACAATTACGGTTTAAAGATGACAATGGGAATAATTATCCTGATTGGGAGGAGAAACGGTTGGGAGATATTGTAATCAGAGCTCAAAGTGGTGGAACACCCAAATCCACAAATAAAAGTTATTACGATGGAGACATACCATTTCTTTCAATTAATGATATGACAACTCAAGGTAAATATTTGAAAAGTACCAATAAAAGTATATCAAAAAAAGGTTTAGAAAATTCTTCATCATGGATAGTTCCAAAAAATTCAATTATCTATTCTATGTATGCATCAGTAGGATTTGTTTCAATTAATAAAATTGAACTTGCTACATCTCAAGCAGTAATAAATTTGATTTTAAAGGATAATATTCATTTGGATTACATTTATTATTTCTTATCAGACTTTAAACAGTATGTTAATAGGTTTGTCGAAACTGGCACACAAGGAAATATTAATGCTTCAATAGTTAAAAATATTAAAATTAAATTACCAAGTTCATTAGAACAAACCAAAATCGCCAACTTTTTAAGTGCCATAGATAAAAAAATTGAGTTAGTAAGTACCCAAATAGAGAACACCCAACTGTTTAAAAAAGGCTTGTTGCAACAGCTATTTGTGTAGTGTATTATGTTAAAAAATTATAAAATATGGCAAAATGTGGTAAAAATATGGTAAAAAGTAGTAATTTTGCAGCAACAGTACACACCACGCTACCCATAAGAACA
>DATGOR010000128.1:0-2724 GCA_035305805.1 Vicingaceae bacterium
CACGCCATTTAGTGTAAAATTACCTTTGGGAGTTTTCTCACGACTTGGACACATGGAGCAATCTTACCAAATTACACAATGGTATCCTAAACCTGCTGTTTATGATCAAAATGGCTGGCATCAAATGCCTTATTTAAATCAGGGAGAGTTTTATTCAGAATATGGAACTTTTGATGTACACATTACACTGCCTAAAAACTACCGAGTAGGTGCTACTGGCGATTTGGTGAATGGAGAACAAGAACAACAATGGCTAGATAGTATTGCGACTTATACAGCAACACTTTCAGCTGATGATTTTGATGATGATTTATCTTTTCCGAAATCTTCATCAGAGACGAAAACCTTACATTTTCATCAAGAAAATGTACACGATTTTGCTTGGTTTGCCGATAAACGTTACCATGTTCTAAAAGGTGAAGTGGAATTGCCTCACACCAAAAGAAAAGTAACTACTTGGGCAATGTTTACCAATAATGAAGCAGATTTATGGCTCAAAAGTATTGAATACTTAAATGATGCTACCTATTATTATTCCTTGTGGAATGGAGATTACCCTTACAACCATGTTACTGCCGTAGATGGTGCTTTAAGTGCGGGTGCCGGAATGGAATATCCAAATATTACTGTGATTGGCGAATCCGGAAATGATTTTTCTTTGGAGCAAGTGATTATGCACGAAGTAGGGCACAATTGGTTTTATGGAATTTTAGGAACAAACGAACGACAACACCCGTGGATGGATGAAGGAATCAACTCGTTTAATGAATTGCGTTACGTTAAAACGAAATACCCTGATAGGAAGCTGGTAGGCGAAATCAACGAGAAAAATGAAAAAGCCCTAAAATGGTTCGATTTACATCATCATGATTATCAACATCAATATGAATTAATGTATTTGTTTAATGCTAAAAGAAACAAAGACCAGCCTATAGAATTACATGCAGCCGAATATACGCCCTTTAATTATGGAGGTATAGTTTACAGTAAAACTGCTGTTGTGTTCAATTATTTATTTGATTATTTGGGAAAGGAAAAATTTGATAAATGTATGCAGCGATATTATCGTGAATGGCAGTTTAAACATCCACAACCAAATGATTTGAGAAAAATTTTTGAAGAAGAAACAGGCGAAAATCTCGATTGGTTTTTTGATGACATGATAAAAACCACTCAACCGATTGATTATAAAATTACTAAAGCTAAGACAGATACCTTGGGAAACCCCTTTTTGAAAATTAAAAACAAGGGAAAGATAAATGGGCCGTTTTCTGTTTCCGGAATAAAAGACGGTAAAATTGTAACCACACAATGGTATGAGCCTATCGCTAAAAAAGCACTTGTTCCTTTTAAAAAAGGTGATTACGATACGTATAAAATTGATGCTGAAAAAAATATTCCCGAAATAAATCGACAAAATAATACACTAAAGAGCAAGGGATTGTTTAAAACCATGGAACCTTTACGCTTACAGTTGTTAGGAAGTATAGAAAACCCCAACAAAACACAGTTATTTTTTACACCCATTGCCGGTTGGAATTATAACGATAAATTTATGATGGGAATGGCGTTCTATAATTCGTTAATTCCCTCCAAAAAGTTGGAATACGTAATAGCTCCGCTTTATTCTATTTATACTAAAGAATTAAATGGCTATGCTGCTGCTTTTTATCATATCATGCCTAATACATTTATACAAGATATGGCAGTTGGTGTCAGTGGAAAATCTTTTACTTATCTTAATTATGGTGTACAACAATTGAAATACTACAAACTAAATCCTAGAGTGGAGATTGATTTCAAGAAAAAACGTGCACGTCAATTTACAAGTACATTTTTTAGTTATGAGTTTGTAAATATTTTTGAAGAAAAAACCGATTTCTCTAAAAGAGATGAAAACGGTAAAGTACTTTATGAAGATACCGTGAATTACTTTTACATCAATAATATTAGAGGCGGAATAAGAAGTAAACATCCCATTAATCCATTTTCTTTGGTAGGAAATGTACAACAGCATAAAGATTTTGTAAAATTGAATGTAGAAGCTAACTATTCTTTTGCTTATAAAAAACACGGTACGGGCTTACATTTTAGGTTTTTTGTCGGAAGGTTTTTGTATAATAGAGATGAACAATTAAACAGTAGATTCAACTACAATTTCTTCGGAATGGAAGCTTCAGATTACATGTACAATGAATTGTTTGTTGGTAGAAATAGCCTAGGAACCAGATTTCACCAACAAATAGCCGTTTTAGATGGCGGGTTTAGAAACCCGGTTTTCCCAGAAAGTGAAGGAACGCCTATGTCAGCCAATAAATGGATGAACACAGTAAATGTTGAGAGTAGTTTGTTTACTCGTCATTTAAGCCTTTATGCCGATGTTGGAATAGCTGCCACCATAGGAAGAGATTTTAGGGGGAATGAAATAGATCAAGTTTCTGATTTTGCCTACAATTTTGGGATAGCGGTAAACGTCATACCAAATTTCTTTGAGTTTTATTTCCCAATAACATCCTCTAGCGAATTGAATAGCTTTAAATACTATGAAAAGGTTCGATTTGTATTGCAATTAAATATGCTCGATCCATTTCATTTTTTAAGAAAATTTGAATTGCAATAACGTTAGTTAATTATGCCATTATAACCATGTAGTGTTTCCATTTATTTTTTCTTTTTTATTTTGACTCACCCCCAAGTTATCTTACGATAACTTCTCCCCCTCTC
>DATGOR010000129.1:0-13398 GCA_035305805.1 Vicingaceae bacterium
GAATTGTTTGGTTACCAATATTCTAAACTTATCTTTATTGTCCTTTACCGATAAAAACTGTACTGTTTTGTTAATGAGTTCATCAAAAGCCTGATGATGGTTGCTTTTAGCATACTCGAATAATCGCCACTTCCAAATACCTTCACCACTTAAAAAAGCAGCCTTGGTTTGATCTTTCTGGAAGAACATCAACATTGGGTTCTCGGTAGGAATATTTCCAATTTTTTGTTGGAGTAGAGGGTAGCCATTTTCTTGAGGTAAATAGGTGCCGAAAGCACTTTCAATAGGAGGAAAGCTTTCGAGTTGTTTTTTGGTGGCATTACTTAATTCAAACAAAGTGAAATTCTCTGTCGGTGTTGGGATAGTGCTATTGGTGTTTTTGTTTGTTTGCAGAATTTTTATAAAAGATTGATATTCATTAAACTTAATGAGGTTAGATTGGCTTCCTACAATATACCAAACGGGTAATTTTTGTTCCTTAATAGTGCTTAACCAATCGTAATTGATTATGGGAAATTGATGTAGAATAATTAAGCTATAAGCTTCAAAATTTCCATTAAATTCATGAAAAAAATGAGTGGATACTTCGTAATTTTTATTGGTTTCAATACTATTTTTTAAGGCTTTAATGTCAGGATGAGGAGCATTTGCCAACAGCAAAATATTTTGTCTGCCGTCTAATACTTCAATAAAAATATCTTTAGCATTGTTCTCCATACTTATTTCGTTGTCAACAGCACTAAAAGCAACAGTGTATTTTTGCACCCCTTTTTCTTTGGCGTCAATCATAATGGTTTCTTCAATTAACTGATGGCTTTGTTCTAACACATATTCTTTAGAAAATATCACCTGATTATTGTGTTTTACCGTGAGTAAGGTTTTTTTACCTTTTGTACGGTTTGCCCAAGCAAGAATTTCAATAGGAAATTGATTGTTTAAAAAAGTAATTTTATTCGATAAAGCTTCTTTTAAAATAATATCGGTATGTTGGGTAGTATCGCCCAAAGCAATAGTGTAGATAGGGTAAGAGGTGTTTTCTGCCACAAAAACAGGATTTATTCCTTCATTGTAAATACCATCTGAAGCAATAATTAAAGCACCAATATTTCTGTTGTAAAACGTGCTTTCGATGTACTCAAACAGTTCAGCCATGTTGGTGTTTTTGTCTGAAAAATTTGGGGTAGCAGTTTCGTTTATTTTTTCACCAAATGTAAATGTTTTAACATCATAATCTTCACTCAGTTCTTGTTGAATAGTGGTTAATTGTGGTAGGTAATTTTCTTTATAAAAAATACTGTCTTTGTGGATGAGCAGTGATGAAGAATTATCTTGAGCAAAAATAATTAATGGCTTTTCGGTGGCATTAAAAATGGTTTTTATGAAAGGATTCATCAGTAAAAAAGCAATAATACTAACTGCTACGAAACGTAAACCAAACAAGGTGTAAACCTGCCACTTTTTAAACTCATTCAGCTCTTTGTTTTTAAAATACAAAGCAGCAGCATAAAACATTCCTAATAAAATACATAACAACATCATCCACATCGGGTAGTCGCTTACAATGTTAATGGATAATAACGTCATAGATTGCAATTCAAATTAGGCTTGCGTAAAATTAGGATAAAAATCTTGATACAGAAACTTATTGAGAAACCGATAATGCAATTAAACTATTGACAATATCTTTTTAACTGTTTATTTTTTTATATTTTTGAAACTTTAAAATTGAAAAGAGCCAACAATATAAACGGATGAGACACGAAGAAAGAATTCCGAAATCATTATTTCAAGAGGATGGTCATTATTTGGGAAGACCTGCTGATTTTGATGATAGAATAGTCTTGCGAAGAATTAGATTAATAGAAAAGATTCCCAATTTTATAGGAAAAGATTACACTTTATTAGATATAGGTTGCGGCAATGGAGCGTCCATGTTTTTGATTTGTAATAAAATGAAGTATTGTGTAGGGGTGGAAATAACCAAAGAACATCAAGAAGAGTTTAATTTATATAAAAAAGAAAACAAAATTGATAATTGTGAGTTTAGAATTGTTGATGTTGTAAATACCAAAGCTGAAGAGCAATTTGATAGAATTATTAGTTTTGAAGTGATTGAACATTTATCTGATGAATCGGGCATTCAGTTTTATTATGATTCTTTAAAGGAAGATGGAATTTTAGCCATAACTGTACCCAATAAGTGGTGGATTTTTGAAACTCATGGTGCTAAGTTACCTATTTTGCCTTGGAACAGAGTTCCTTTGTTTTCATGGTTACCACAACCAATTCATGAGAAATTTGCCAATGCTAGAATATATTCTAAAAAAAGAATTAGGAAATTACTTGAAGCGTATGGTTTTGAAGTAACTCAACTAGAATATGTTACAGCACCAATGGATGTGCTACCAAGTGGTAAGCTAAAAAATTGGGTTATCAAAAACATCTTTAATACCGATAATACTAAAATACCCTTTAAAGCAACCTCTGTTTTTGCAGTTGCAAGAAAGAAAAAATGACATTTTTTGAATTACACCACTTTTTTGGTAATGTATTCGGAATTGAGCAAACGTAAGGCTCCCATGTATTTTAATTTAAAAGGGATTAAATCTCCAATATGGTAATCTTTGGTAGATTTTTCAATGTCTAACACTAACATATCAGAACTAGCTCCTACTATTTTAATGTTTTCATCCTCAGGAATAATAAGGTCTGCATCAGCTACATCCAAAACCCCCAAATCTATGATGGCTCTGTGATGTGTTTTGCCGTAATCATCGGGATTAACTTCAAACTCTTCGCCACTAGGGTTTTCGCCTAGTATGCCTATTGGTACTTTTGGCTTCTCGGTAATTTCAATTACTTCCGCAAATAGTTTGAACACGTCTGTTTCCATGCCTTCAATAGTTTCTCCGGTAATTAGGTTGTTGCCAAAAAACAAGGCTTCTCCCACCCGAAAATGATTAATTCCAACCGGCAATTGTTTCATCAATAATAAAGGAATAACCACGCTAGTACCACCGGTAACCCACGGAATTTTTCGGTTAAATTTTGCCTCAATTAATTGCTTATACAAGCTCATTTGCACCATTTTATCTTCTGAAGGGTAAACACCGTGCAGGCAATTTAAGTTGGTACCAATGCCGGTTACTTTTATATTGGGTAGTTTAAAAACCGAGGCATAAAAATCCATTAAATCTTCTCCCATTACACCTTCACGCAAATCACCCAACTCAATCATAATGATTACCTTATGGGTTTTATTTTGTTTTACCGCTTCTTCCGATAACCATTTTATGGTTTCAAATTCGGTGTTAAAACTAGCATCAGCATATTGAACAATTTTTTTGATGCTTCTTTTAGCAGGTGGTTTAATATAAACAGTGTCTATTTCAGGGGCAATTTTTTTTATTTTAACCAAATTACTTACCCTGGCATCACATATCTCTTTAATGTCTAATGTTAGTAATTCTTTAAGGTAAAGTTCGTTGCCGCAGAGCAATTTACTTACTACTGCCCATTCAATATTATTGCTTTTAAACAGGTGGTTTAAGTAGTCGAAGTTTTTATTTAACTTATCTTTGTAAAACTCTATAAATGCCATAGTTATAATTTATTTATTACTGTTCTTGGAATGTCTTCCGGTAAGCGTGTAAGTAGCTCGTAATTCAACTGATTACTCATTTCTCCAAACGATGCTACTGATATAGAAATACCGTCTTGTTCGCCAATTAAAATAACGGTATCGCCTTTTTTTACTTCGGGAGTGTTGGTGATGTCCACAATCATCATGTTCATATTTACCAGTCCAACTACATCTAAACGATGCCCATTAATAATCACTTTTCCTTGGTTACTTAGCGAACGACTAAATCCATGAGCATAACCTACAGGAACAGTAGCTATTTCCATATCGGTTTCTGCTAACACAGTAGTACCATAGCTAATGTATTCTCCTGCTGCTACCGATTTTGTACCCATTACATAGCTTTTCCATGAAATTACCGGTTGCAATGGATTGGTATTGATTTTATTCTTGGTATAATATTTCATTTGAGACTCTCTGCTAGGCCAAAATCCATATTGCATAATGCCTACACGAACTAAATCTTGAATGGTTTGCGGGTAATTGATAACCGCAGCAGAACAAGCGGTATGTTTTTGAGGAAACATTATTTGATTGGAATGGAATATTTTTGCAATACGATTGTAGGTAACTATTTGTTTTTTTACTCTAAAATAATTGGTAATACTTTCTGCTCCTGCAAAATGTGTGCACAAGCCTTTTACTGTAAGGTGTTGCTCATTATCTTGAATAAATTGTATGACCTCTTTTAATTCATCTACACAAAAGCCGGTTCTGTTCATTCCTGTTTCTATTTCAATATGAACAATAGCTTTTTTACGAATTTTTTTGGCAATTTTTACTGCTTTTTGTAAACGCTCCACATCAAAAACAAAAAATTCTATACCTAATGCTATTGCCCACTCCAGCTCATCAGGATGGTCGGCAACCCCCATTATAATAATAGTACTTTCACCATTACTTACCTTATGAAAACGATGTGCCTCGTAAGCACTAAATACAGAAAAATGCCTTACACCAACTTCTTCTGCCATAGGACCAAAAGTTTCTATGCCGTGTCCGTATGCGTTACCTTTTATAACCGAAGAAAAAACACAATTGTCTCCTATGAGCGATTGTATAAATGATAAATTGTTTTTATATGCAGCTTTATTAATTTCTATTTCGGAAGTTACCTTCATGTTATGTGAGTAGTTTTTTGGCTATATTTATAAACATAGCAGTTCCTATTGGAGCAATTTCATCCGGAAAATCGTAATCAGGGTTATGAAGTCGAGGTGTATCTTCGCCTGATCCTAACCCAAACATTGCTCCTTTGTAAGTGGTCGTGAATAATCCAAAGTCTTCACCCCAAGGAAAAGGCGATTTTTTTTCAATTGTAGAAAAACCTTGTTCTTCTGCTACCTGTTTAATGGTGTTTACAATTTCTTCGTTGTTTTCGTTGGCTTCAAAAGATTCAGTAAAAGCTACATTCAATTCTAATTGATGTTGCTGAGCTAAATTGGTTGCTTTTTCAATAATTTGATGGGCAAGGTGCTTGGTGCATTCGTTGTTCAATGTTCTAATGGTAAAATGTGTTTCACCTAGTCCTGCTGACGTGCCGTACGCTTTACTTCCAATATGAGTAAAAACAGGAGTTACCACTGAGTATTGCTCATCGTCTTCCATATTTCGTTGTAAACCTACAGCATATTGGGTAATTGCTGCTATTGCTAAAGATGGATTGAATCCTTTGTGCGGCTCGGCTGCATGCGAAGTTTTTCCTGTAAAATGCAATATGATGCTGGTTACAGAAGGTGTGAAATTATTGTACTTATAAACAATTTGACCTTTGGGGTAACCCGGCACATTGTGCAAGGAAACTGCAAAATCAGGAATTATTTTTTTAAAGTTAGCATCAGCCAATACTTCTTTTGCTCCTTCGCCATTTTCTTCGGCAGGTTGATACAACAATACTATCCTGCCTTTTTCCGGTCTATTTTTGCTCAGGTATTTCCCAACAGCAGCAAGAATACTCATGTGTCCGTCATGTCCGCACAGATGAGCTTTTCCGTTGGTTTTAGAAAGATGTTCAATAGTGTTTTTTTCCTGAATAGGAAGAGCATCTAATTCACAACGAAGCATGACGGTTTTACCGGAAGATCTACCGTTAAAAACAAAAGCCACCCCGGTTTTTCCCAGATGAATGGTGTCATCCGGTTGTAAGGTGTTAAAAAAATGAATAATGCGTTCTTTGGTGGCAAATTCTTCTCCTGAAATTTCAGGGTGCTGATGGAGTTCTTTTCGTAATTGAACTATTTCGTTGTCTGTTTGCATGATATTGTTTGAATAATGAAGTTATTTAAAGTCCATATATAATATATGAAAATGAATAACCAAATGTAACACTTCTTTTGAAGTGAGGATTTCGCACCAATTAATTATTTTTTTAAACGCATTTCCAAGTAAGGATTGGTAAACCCCATTTTTTCATATAAGAATTTTGCCGGATTATCTTTTTCTACGTGCAAAGCAATATCACCGGTAGTTTCGTTAATGGCGTGTTGCATCAGTTGTTTGCCAACTCCTTTGCCACGCTGATTTTTATTTACAGCAATATACACCAAAATGTTTTCAGGAATATAGCCGCCCATACCGGTATTGTTGATGATGGTAGCTCCAACAATTTCGTTGTTTTCTGTTGCTAAAAGTATTAAACCGCCTTTGTTGGGCGTAAATACATAATCCAAGCATTTGTTGATAGATGCTTTGTCATCGCCATACTGATCGAGGTGTTGATATAAAAAGTCAATAATTTTTGTGTCGTTGTAAAAGTGGTGTTTTCCTGTTTCAGGAGTAATTTTTATGATTTCCATTTTTTTTCTTGAAATGATTAATTATCGAATGAATAAAAAGAGGTAATAATCAAGAAAAATGTCAGCGAAAGAAGTAGGAGAGGAGAAATGATTGTGTTTTGCTTAAAAGCATGTTTTAAATTTGATTTGCTGCAAATATACGATTACCAACGCCTATTTCCAAAATTCATCGTGCCAGTTTTCGCAAGTTTCTCCCTGATGATGCTTTTCAATTAAGTTTAGTTGTTCGTTTGTTGCTTGTTGCTGAATTTCCTGAAACAATACTCTTTCTTCAAAACGAATGTGGGCATTGAGCATGGCTGCTATTTGCTCCAATTGAGTACCGGAACATTCATCGTTGGTAAAAAGTTGTTCTAACATTTTATGTTCATTTAAAGCTTGCTGTACCAATGGATGGTTGTTTCCTAGAATCGGGAATAAATATTTTTCTTCTATCTTAAAGTGCAACAACACGTGGTTTTCCCAAAACCAGTCAACATAAGTTTTAATTCTGGTTACATCAATGTTTTTCTTTAATCCTTGTGTTATTTTCCAGCAAAGCAGTAAAGCATGATGATGGTCTTTACTAAGAGGTACAATGGATGTGTGTCGTTTTAGTGGTTGTGATTTATCTTCTTTTTGCTTGGAGCAAGTGGGGCAATCTTCAACCAATCCTTCTTTTAAAGTAATTCCGTCAACGTGTTTTTTTATCACTTCTTCAAAAAAAGGACGACTTTCTTTGTGGTTATTAATGTCTATTTGTTTGTCTTTAATTAAGTGTCTGATTTTTCCGTCATACTGTTGATAGCCCCAGCATACCGGACAAAGTCCATTGGGAGATTTTTCTTTTGTTTCCGTTTCGGGTTGGCTAAAAAAGCTTATTAAGTCAGAGATTAATTTCATCGTAATAAATTTTATTTTGAAAGTCGTTCGGTAATTTTTGCAATTTTAGTATTAGCATACGTACCAAAAGCATTTACAACAACACCTTTGAGGTTGTGTTTCGTAGAAGAAATAGCAATGACTATCATTTCATCACCGGGATCTGTCATTCCTTCAAAACGATGGATTTCATCTATTTCAAATTCTTCAGGGGAAAGCCTTAATGAAGTGCTTTTGCACTCCACACATTCCACATCAGTAAGCAATGAGAAATTAGTAGTATAACCTCTTTTTTGTAGGTCGTTTACTGCTTCGGTAACGGTATCGTAAACATATTTTTTCATAGGTATGTAGTTTTAGGGTTAATATTTTTTAAGCGTCTATTTATTCTTCTGTTTTAAGTAAGTTGGTAAAAAGAGATACTTTGCTTCATTTTACACCAAAACAAGTTTTTAGCAAAATATTGCTCAGTATAACAACCTTCAACCCCTACATAGGTTTAGCAGAATTGTTTTGATAGAATTCAATTTTTAGTTGAAATAATTCAGCCATTTTATTTGCTCTCCATTTGGCTTCATCTGCTTTTTCCCCTTTAAATAGTTCATCTACCGTTTGATTAAATAAAGCCAACCAACGCTCAAAATGTGGTTTTCCTATAGGTAGTTTGGCGTGAGGAGTGAACGGACTGCCGCTGTAAGTGTGTTCTTCTAACAAAACGGTTTGCCAAAATCGATACATTTTTTCTAAATGTATGGACCAGTTATCTTGTATCACTCGATTAAATATATCCCCAATTAAACTATCATTTTGAACTTTGGTATAGAAGCTATCCACCAAATGTTTAATGTCGTTTAAGGTGGTGATATCTGAGGCGTAGGTCATAGCATGAATTATTTTCAATAAAATTAACCAAAATACGCTCAATAGAAAAACGTTAGTCTCTAAAAATTGTTAAATTGAAATGGAAGCTAGTTTTTTACCAGTTCAATGTTGGTGTCGTTAATTAGAATTTTTTTCTCTTTGTAGAGCATTCCAATGGCTTTTTTAAAGGCTTTTTTACTCACCTTAAAAACAGCATAAATTTCTTCGGGAGAGCTTTTATCATTCACATTCAATTTGCCGTTGTTTTTTAAAAGCGTTTCGTAAATATCATTGGAAATATTTTCTAATTCACTCAATTTCGAACTGTTTAGCGTAATGTCCAGTTTGTTGTCCGGTCTTACTTTTTGAACAAATGCTTTTAGTTCATCACCTACATAAATAGGGCGGAACACTTCGTTTTCAAACAACATACCTATGTGTTTGTTGTTCACCACTACTTTGTAGCCCAAATCAGTATGTTGAATAACTAAAATAGTTACCTTGTCTCCTTGTTTTAGTTCTATAGGTTGATGTTTCAGGTGTTTTTCAATTTTGGTTGTTCCTACCATTCGGTTGGTCAACTCATCTTTGTATAGGTAAATAGGGTAGCTTTCGCCTTTTTCTATTTTATAAAATTGTTCGGAATAAGGCACTAATAAATCTTTTTCCACTCCCCAATTAAAAAAAGCTCCAATGGGAGTAATGGCAACAGCCTCTAAAAAAACAACTTGATGCATTAAAATTTTAGGGGTAAGGGTAGTAGCAATAGGTCTGTCTTCCGAATCGGTGTAAATAAACACCTCGATATTGTCGCCAATTGCTGTGTTTTTTGGAACGTATTTGTGGGGCAACAACACTTCTAAATTCTCTGAAGTAAGCAAATAAACTCCTTGAGGGGTGGATTTTACACTTTTTAACGATACTACTTGTCCTATTTCTATCATAAAGGGTTAATTTCTATAAAATACCAGTTCTTTTTCAGAGGAAGCTTCTTTATTAAATAAATAACCATCGGTATCAAAAGCAGTCAGCTCTTCCATGGATTTTATTTTGTTTTTAAGAATAAATGCCGCCATGGCTCCACGGGCTTTTTTGGCATACACCATAATGGTTTTGTATTGCCCGTTGCTAAAATCTTTAAAAACAGGAGTAATTACCTTAGCATTTAATTTTTTCTTGTTAATGGCTTTAAAATATTCGTTGGAAGCTAAATTTACCAACACATCTGTTTGGGCGTCTTTTAATGTTTGGTTGATTTCGTTAACAATAACATCTCCCCAAAATTCGTAAAGGTTGTTTTTTCTGCCCATTTTTAACGCAGTACCCATTTCCAAACGATAAGGATGAATTAAATCCATGGGTTTTAAAACGCCATATAATCCTGAAAGTATTCTTAGGTGTTGTTGTGCATACTCCAGTTCCTTTTTATTAAAAGAAGTGGCATTTAATCCTGAGTAAACTTCTCCGGTAAAGGTAAACATGGCTTGTTTGGTAACAGCTTCCGGGTGTTTTTTTGTCCATTGTTGGTAACGTTCAACATTCAGCTGAGCTAAATCATCGCTAATGGACATTAATTTTTTTAGTTGATTAGGAGTATATTTTTTTAATGTTTGAATAAGTTTTTCTGAGTAATCTACCAAAGAAGGTTCGGTAAACCAGTTTGGTTTTTCACCTTCAACACTTAATTTTTTTGCCGGAGAAATGACTACAATCATAATTGGTTAATTTTACAACACACAAAATTACTTTTAAAAAAATGAATGATAGAAATAAAGATTGGAAATCTATTTTAACCGAAGAGGAATATAAAATAATGCGAGAAAAAGGAACGGAAAGACCTTTTAGTGGGAAATATAATTTGCATTTTGAAAATGGCGTTTACTTGTGTAAAGGTTGTGGAGAGCCATTGTTTGATAGTGCCTCTAAGTTTGATGCAGGGTGCGGATGGCCTAGTTTTGATAAAGAGATACAACAAGGAAAAATTAAAGAGGTGCTAGATAAATCGCATGGGATGATAAGGGTAGAAATTATTTGTGCCAATTGCGATAGCCATCTCGGACACGTTTTTAATGATGGGCCGACAGCAACAGGGCTAAGATACTGTGTCAATTCTGTTAGTTTGGATTTTAATAAGGAAGAATAATAGGCGTTAGGTGTTAGGCATTAGGTGTTAGTCGTTAGGCATTAGTCGTTAGGCATTAGGCGTTAGGTATTAGTCGTTAGGCATTAGTCGTTAGGTGGTAGTTTATAAGTGCCGAAAAATGTTTTTATTAAAAACTTGTTTTTGTATAAAATGCCACAAAGTAATTTGTGTCATTAGTGGTAATAGGTGTTTTATTAACCGCAAAGACACGAAAGTTTTCGCAAAGAACACCAAGAACTTGCCAATTAGGAAAAAAGCCCTTTGGTTGATTTATAAAAAAATGTATATTTGGAGAGTAATTTTGAACAAAAACAAGAAAAACACCTCCTATATATGAAAAATAAACGTTATAAAATTGAAAAAGTAGCGTATAGCTGGGTGTTGCCGGCAATGCAAAAAATGAAACGACAAACAATCATATTAACCATTATCTTACTGACTCTTTCGGTCTTTCAAGTCAAAGCAGACAGTTGGATTGACCCAGACTGGAAAGAAATGATTGACAGTTCAGATGTTATCGCTCTTGTTGAATACACATCAGAAGGTGATTTTAGAGCAAAAGCTAAACCTCTAACCATTTACAAAGGACAATTGAACACAAGCGAAATTTGGATTTCAGGGTTCAGCAACAGATATGGACCTATTGACAAAATGAGCCCAGGAGACAAATACATTGTTTTTCTCAATTTCTATGAACCAACTGAGAGAGCTATTGAGTATTGGAAGGAACAGATTGAAGAAGAACCTGAGTTGACTGCTTATTATGAAGCACTCAAAACAGGAAATGCCTACTATGTTTGGACACCAACATCTGGAGACCTAAAAATAAAAGGAAAAACCGTCCAATATGACTTGCTACAAACTTCATATTACAGCAAACAAAATTATTATCTACTTGCTGAGTTTGAAACATTTTTGAAAGCCACTTCACAGAGTAATAAAATAAAATTTCATAAAGAGACACTAAAGAAGGAAAAAATGGCGTATTAACCCGAAAAATTTTCATTTAATGTGTTTACTACCCTTCAAAACATATCATTTTTTTTTTCGGAGTATCCTATTTAGCCTTATTGCTTTCTCATTTCAAGGCTGTTTAAGTAATGGAGATAAATTTCTGTCTTCTGAAAAGTGTTGCACACAATATATTTCGGATAGAAAAGAATTTTTAGACTCTCTATTTCTAAAGGTATTCGAGCCTGATTCAATAAAGACTGAGAATTTTTTTGAGCAATATGAAGTGGAAAATAATGGTCATGAAATAGTTCTTGTATGGAGATCATTCCCTAAAAAAGATGCCTATCATGAAAATTTATATTCAACACTTCTTGATAAAAAAAACAATTGGTCATTACAGCAACACCCTGTGAGAGATGGCGAGCCGATTAATGGACGGTCGCCAAAATATAAAGTAACATTGCGTTATAAGCCTGATTCAACCTGCTCAACATTAACAGAAAAGTGGCTATTTATTTCGCCATATCTGAATCAAGGGGGCTGGAACTGGAGTGATGATGAATATTTTGAAGATTATGTCATTTTTCAATACTATCTTAAATCGGATGAATTGTTCAGTAAATCTTCTATAAATGACATAGAAGATAATTTTTTTGAATCAGTTGGATTACAATCAACAAAAGAAACAAATGATACTAATATTGTTAGGGCAAACCAATACGGTAATCTAAAATTTGAAATACTAATGAATTGGATTACTCAATATCTACAAAAATCAAATGATAAAAAGTGCAAATAATAATTATGAGAACGGATATACGAGTTTACAACAATATCAAATTGAACATAGATAATCATTTTAATTTCCTGAATGTTATTTTTGGCTTAGAAAAAGCATGGTCAGTTTGGCAAGTTAATGAGGATGGGAGTTTTTTCTTTCGCTTAGATGTGCCTGTTGCATTTAAAGCGTATAACCTGACCGAAGAAAAAGCAGTTGGAAATGTAAAATCATTTGTAACTCATTTTCAAGAAAGAATTAATCTGGTATCAGAAAAAAACAAAAATGCAGCTTATTTGAAAAATCTTTTCAAGTACATGAAATTTCAACGAGCTGACCCTTTTAAATTTCATGAAAATCAATATCCAAATCATTACGAAGTGTTTTTTTATGTTTATCTTCCTTCCATATCTAAATCAAATGATATTAATAATTCTCAGCCAATTAAATCAATATTAAAAGAAGCATATATTAAATTTATTGTAGGCGAGCATAAAGTATTCGGTATGGAATATATATGTCCTGTGTTTACAGATTTAAAAAATGAACAAATAGAAATTGAAGGAGAAAGCTCCCCTAGGGAAGTTACTTATTTTTATAACAATCTTTCACGTCAAACAGAATTTATAATCCGCTCTGAAAAAGAAGAAATTATTTATGTTTCCAACAAGAGAAAAAATACTCAAAGAATACTTATTAGTAATCAGAATCGTATTCAATCCGCCTCATCATTACTTTATTTTCCTGATGGTGATGAAAATATTTTAATAAGCTAATATGTCTGTCAAAAGAATTTTTCTAATAGTAACTATAAATGACGTTGGTTTTATTAAAACTGACCCAGGAGTTATACCTCAAGGAGAAAATATTCCTTTTGATCAATATATATTTCCATCATTATTGGATGGGGAAGTAATAGAATTTATTTCGAGAAGTGAAACAGGGTGGTTATATGTAAAAAGATGTGAAGATGATTTTGACAAATGTTCTAACGCCCAATATGGTTATGTTGACTGGAGATATGTAACAACTTATTGCATTGAATTTGACTTAGAGGAAATAACTGTCACCAGTACGGCCACGGTTAAGCTAAATTCTTCTGAAATTGATATAATCGTTCATGAAATTGAAAAATTGATTTACAACGAATTCCAATTAAAAAGCATCTTAGAGAAAATCTTCGAATTTACTCCAAGCACCCCACCGCTGCCGCTAGTAGATAAAAATAAAAGTAGGGAGCTAGTTCGAGTTTAGCGAAGCGTAACTCGGACTTACAGCAACAAAAGAAAAGAGAGTATGTGAATAAAATAAAAAAACATGAAAAACAATACCACGAGTTACACTACGTTAAACTCGCGGCAGC
>DATGOR010000130.1:0-5420 GCA_035305805.1 Vicingaceae bacterium
CAAAAATTGATGCTTTCAACTACAATGTCCTGATAAATTCTTCTAGTAAAAATATCTAACCAACCTATAACACTAAAAGTTACAAAATAAAGACCATCACTATGTGTTTTGTATTTTTCTGACATGTTTGCAAAAATACATCTTTTGTGTGGAATTGTTTTACCCGACCTAAGTAACTACCCTCATTGCCCTCGCAAAACTTAGCTCTTACGCTTACAACTTAGGACATACAGGGGGGAATAATTAAAATACATAAAAACCATTAAAAGTTAGATGGAATTACTACATTTGGGGTGAAGATACAGTGCAGATAAAGAACACTAGTGTTCTTTATCCGTGTGTTGGCACACATTAAATGAAAAGAGCCTTATACATATTATTGATTTCATCACTTCTGTTTGGTTGTACAGACAGAACTTCTGAAAAGGCAACAGAAAATCTAAATTCAGAAGACACATTGGTAGATTTTCCAGAACCTCCTGAATTAAAGATTGTAACACCATCTGACAGTCTTTTTGCCTTCTATGTTGATTGTAAAATCTCAACAGACCGAATTAAGGAACGTGAAAAAGGAGATAAAATAGTTTTTCATTATTACTATAAGAACGCTGACTATGCTGGGATGTCTGATGAAGAATACTATGAAGAAATTCAATTTGAAATAACACCAGAAATTGGACGGACGAAGTATTTCACTAACGATCCTCGTTCATTCAGCACCACTTTTGACTGGGGCTGCTACTGTGATTGGCCAGACAGCCTTGAAGCGCGACAGAATGAAGGAAAAATAGAATTAGAAAGATTAAATGATACTATTTGGCAGGTGAAACTTCAAATTATTAATAAGCCTCTCAAAAAGAGCAAAAGCATTGACAAAACATTCAAATTGTATCAACCAGAATTTGAGTTAGCAAGGAAAGATACCATTAACCGTACTGACAGACTAAACCGGAAGCAGGGGCATTGGCTTACAGAGAACTACTTTACTATTAAGAATGGACAATATGTTGACAATAGATTTTCAGGTTCTATATATAACTTCATGTATTACAAGGATAGAAAGACGCTTAGTTCAATATGGATATACGAAGACAACAAATGGACTGAAAGTCTGAAATTTGACCAATTTGGTAAAAGACTAAAATAAAACGTGTGCCAACACCCCCCCCTCCGCTCCCGCCAGCGTTCACGCTGGTGGTTTTTATAGAGTGTAGAAAGTAATTTTCATTTTATCCCAACAAAGATTTCTGATAACTTTTATTCTCAAAAATTTCAGGAATGACGTTTTAGGTAGTGATTGGCTTTGTTTATTGATAAATTGTTTTAAATAAATCCCTCCCTCCTTGTTTCACTTTAGGGAAACATTTATTAACTTTGCACGTATGAGTTCCAGAGAAAAAGTTAGAAGAATAGTTTTTTATAAAGATTATTTTGAAAAATTCTTTATAAAACTTCCTGCTAAAGTGAAGGCTAAGATAATATGGACTTTTGAATTAATAGAGGAAATTGAACGCGTGCCCGAAACGTACCTAAAACATTTAACCGGAACAGATGGTTTATATGAAATAAGAGTTAAAACAGGAACTGACATTTATCGAATTTTTTGCTTTTTCGACCAAGGTAAATTAATTGTTGTAGCTAATGGATTTCAGAAAAAAACACAAAAGACTCCTAACAAAGAAATAAAGACTGCACTTAAAATAAAAGACGACTATGAAAACAGAAAATAAAAATATAATAACCTTAGATGAGTTTAAAGACAAACATTATGGAAAGGTTGGAACTAAAAAAAGAGATGAACTAGAAGATGGTTATGAAAGCTTTAAAATTGGAGCATTAATCCTTGAAGCACGAAAAGAAAAAGGACTTACACAAGAAGAACTTGCTGAGAAAATTGGAACCACCAAATCTTATATTTCAAAAATTGAAAATAATATTAAAGAAGTTCGCTTATCAACCCTAAGAAAAATTGTAGAAATTGGCTTTGGTGGTCATCTTGACTTATCAATAAGGTTTTAAAGTGAACTGTTTTCTAATATGTTTCCGCTCCCTCCAACGTCCAAGTTGGTGGTTGTTTTAGCAAATAAGATTCCTAATAATATTTTCTCAAAAATTTCAGGAATGACGTCCATCTTCCAAGCTATCCAATACCTTTAGGATAATAGATGCTGCAGTTCTTATTTCCTCGGTGGTAATGCTGAGTGGTGGAGACAACCTAAAAGCGGTAGGCGTTGACAAAAACCAAAAACCAATCAAACCTTCTTCTAAGCAAGCATCCACTACACTTTTCACTTTGTCAAACGAACCAAGTTCTATGGCAAAAAACAATCCTGCACGCCTTACTTCTTTTATATGTTTGTTGTTAATAAGCAAGTCTTCCAATAATTTTCCTTTGCTTTCTGTTTGGGCTATCCAATCGGTAGTTTTTAACACCGTTAGACAAGCGTTGGCAGCAGCACAAATAACCGGATGTCCGCCAAAAGTAGTAATATGACCTAAAACCGGTTGATGTGTTAATGTTTGCATGATGTGGTAAGAAGAAATAAATGCTCCAATGGGCATTCCTCCTCCTAAGGCTTTTCCCAAGGTTAAAATATCGGGCACTACGCCATAATGTTCAAAAGCAAACATTTTTCCTGTCCGTCCCATCCCTACTTGCACTTCATCAAAAATAAGCAACGCTCCTGTATCCGTACATTTTTTTCGTAACGCTTGCAGAAATTCCAACGTTGGTTTTTTTAGACCTGCATCTCCTTGAATGGTTTCTATTATTACACAAGCAGTGTTGTTGGTAATTACTTCCAACGATTCAATGTTGTTCCATTTAATAAAATCTACTTGAGGCAATAAAGGTTGGAAAGCTGCTTTTTTAACCTCATTATTGGTAAAACTAAGCGATCCGTGTGTACTGCCATGGTAAGCACCTTCGCAAGCTACTACATGTTGTCTTCGGGTGTATCTTTTCGCTAATTTTACGGCTGCTTCATTTGCTTCCGTACCTGAGTTTACAATGTAAGAACAAGACAAAGAAGCGGGTAATACCGAAGCTAAATTTTCCGCTAAGGCTAATTGAGCATCTTGAATATATTCGCCATACACCATTACATGAAGGTGTTGGTCTAATTGCTTTTTAATAGCAGCTATCACTTCCGGGTGATTATGCCCGATATTGTTGACTGCCACTCCGGCAATCATATCCATGTATCTTTTCCCTGATTTATCCCAAATATAAATTCCCTCTGCTCTAGCTACATCTATTAAATAAGGAAAAGGACTGGTTTGTCCTTGTAGTTTTAAAAAAGTATTGATTCGTTGTTGTTCCATAGGATTATGCTAAAGTTTCACCTGTATCTGTACTCCAAGCCAAGGTTTTGTCGGCAAAATAAGGTTTTAATTCTGTCCAGAAACTTTTAAAAAAATCGGAAGTTCTGTAATTTTCTAAGTCTGCTTCACTTCTCCAAATGCTGTAGGTAAAAAATACGTTGGTATGATGTTTATCTCTTAATAAAGACAAGTGTTCTACACCTTCAAAACCTCTAATTTTATGTTTTATTTGTTCAAACTTTTGAAGAAAAGCCGGAATTTTTTCTTCATGGAAGGTCATTTTTACTATTCTAATCATAAAATTCAATTCTTATCATGTCGTTTTGGTTAATCCCTAAAAGTTTGTTTGCCTTACCTTTATTAATAGCAATTTCGATATATCCTGTGGAGCTAAAAAGTGCCAAGCGTTCGCCATCAGGAACATCGTTGTAATTGTTGGTTATTTTATTAATGTTGTAGTTCTTACGTCTGAATAGAATTTCAAACGATCTTCCTTTACCAAACTCTACAAACATATTTTTAGTAATGTTGGTGATTACATTTCCATAGTTATCAATGTATAAAGCTAATCCCACAATAGCGTTTTGTTCGGAAATTGCTCGGTAAGTATTAAGTTTTTTTAATGAGTTTTTGGCTTTACCTAAAAATTCGATGGTACCACCTTTTGCAAGATGGCAAGCTGCTTTTACAAACACATCTCTGGTAGGAAAATTAATGGCACTGCTATCTAACGAAAAATCTAGCTCCACTACTTTTTGTGGCTCAACATCAAAAATCAAAGAGAAAATACCGTTATCGGTACCAATAAAAAATTGGTTTTTGTACTGCACCACTACATGTACATTGTTAGCTGTAGCTTCAGAATCTACCCCAATAATATGCACTGTTCCATCAGGAAAATCGTTTACACAGGTTTTTAAAACAAATGCTGCTTTGTAGATATCAGCAGGTTGAATTTGATGAGTAATATCTACCACTGTAGCTTCAGGATAAGCACTATAAATAGCTCCTTTTACGGAAGCTACATAGCTATCTGTTGTGCCTAAATCGGTGGTAAGTGTAATTAATCCCATAAAATTTCAACAAAAAAAATCATTTCGTGAATAAAATCATTCGCTTAATATGTTGTCATTCTAAAAAAATGATGACTTTTACGCTACAAATGATTAAAAACAAGGCAAAGTTATAATTAAAAGCAGAAAATTGAACGAAACTACAATAGATATTTCAGAAATAAACCCGGTAGATTTGTACGGGGTAAACGACAATAAACTAACCAGTATAAAAAAACATTTTCCTCGTATAAAAATAATTGCCCGAGGAAACACTTTAAAAGCAATTGGTGAAGAAGAAGATTTGATGCTATTTGAACAAAAAATAGCCTTACTGATAGCTCATTTACTAAAATACAAACAGCTTTCTGAAAACAATATAGAAAGGTTGATGACAGAAGAAGGAACAGTAGCAACTAGCGAAACATTAAAAAATGAAGCAGATGTCTTAGTGTTCGGAAACAGTGGTTTAATTGTAAGGGCAAAAACTGCCAATCAGCGTAAGTTAGTAGAGGAATTAGATAAAAACGACATGGTATTTGCTGTTGGTCCTGCCGGAACAGGGAAGTCTTATACAGCTGTGGCACTAGCGGTAAGAGCATTGAAGAACAAAGAAGTGAGAAGAATTATATTGACTCGTCCGGCAGTAGAAGCCGGAGAAAACTTAGGTTTTTTACCCGGAGATTTAAAAGAGAAATTAGACCCTTACCTTCAACCTTTGTACGATGCCCTGCGAGATATGATACCCGGAGAGCGATTGAATGAAATGATGGAAAACGGTATTATACAAATTGCTCCCTTAGCATTTATGCGTGGACGAACCTTAGATAAAGCATTTGTAATTTTGGATGAAGCTCAGAATGCTACTCAAAGTCAGTTAAAAATGTTTTTAACCCGAATGGGACGTTCTGCTAAATTCATTATAAATGGCGATCCAACTCAAATTGATTTGCCTAAAAATCAGCCTTCGGGATTAATGCAATCGTTGTCGGTATTAAAAGGTATTAAGGGGATTAGTTTTGTGCAATTTGATGAAAACGATGT
>DATGOR010000131.1:0-4511 GCA_035305805.1 Vicingaceae bacterium
AGACAAAACACTCCCCGATGTTTTGCAGGAATATTACGTAAAGAAAGGCGATGTTTTCTTCATAGAAACAGGAACTATTCACGCCATTGGCGGTGGAATTTTATTGGCAGAAATACAACAAACGTCGGATATAACCTATCGAGTGTATGATTGGGATCGGGTTGATGAACAAGGAAAAGCACGCGATTTGCACGTGGATATGGCATTAGAAGCCATCAATTATCAAACTAAAAATCCGAAAATAGAATATCCAAAAAATGGAAATAGCCGAAATCTGTTGGTTGATTGTCCGTTTTTTACCACCAATTACATTCCTTTAACAACAACATACGAAGTAAGAAAAACAAACGATTGTTTTTTGGTGTATATTTGCACCGACGGAAATGTAAGCCTGAATACGCCACATCATTGTTATGAGTTTCAGAAAGGCGATACGTTTTTGGTTCCGGCATCATTGACGGATTTTAGTTTAAGCGGTAACGCAACACTTTTGGAAGTATATATTAATAGTTAATAGTAAAGTTATGGCAAACGTAAGAAATTTAAAAAAGGACATCAACTACGTATTAGGAGATATTATTGAAGCAGTGTACATTTGGGAAATGTCCACATCGGGAAAACCATCTGCCGAATCAGAAGCAATCATTGACGAAGCAATTGAAAAGTTTGATTCGTTGATTACCCGTGTAAACGATAAAAAAGCCGAAAATAAAAAAACACATTTTAAAGCTATTTATTCGGATTTAGAAGAAACTGCAAATCAATTAGTTGAAAAAATCAACACTTTGTAAGCAAAAAAAGGACTAAAAAAATTACGGAAAGCCTTGCGGATATCAAAAAGCACAGTATATTTGCACCCGTAAATGAGTCGCCTCTGTAGCTCAGCTGGCTAGAGCAGCTGATTTGTAATCAGCAGGTCGTGGGTTCGAGTCCCTCCAGAGGCTCTTTTTTTAACCGATTAAAACATCATTTTTTGCCTTTGTAGCTCAGCTGGCTAGAGCAGCTGATTTGTAATCAGCAGGTCGTGGGTTCGAGTCCCTCCAAAGGCTCCATAATTAAAATTGCATGCTTAGATTTTTTTTATAAAATTATCTAAGCATTTGATTTTTATAAGATTTTGGTTTTTTCTTTTAAAAAAATCATGTCGACAAATTCTACCAATAGCAATAATCAGTTCCCAAATAGTTTCCCAACAATTTCTTCTGGGAAGTTGACTGCCAAAATAATTATTAAAAGTGATTATGTTCGTGCGGATGGTACGTGTGCGATTTATCTTCAAATGTTTTTAAATGGGAAGCGAAAACGTGTAAATCTTGATATTTATGTCCCAGAAGATGCTTTTGATAAATTAAAGATGCGTGTAAAAAAATCTTTTAAAAACAGTAAGGATTTAAATTTGATTATTGAAAAAGCATTGGCAGATGTAAACCACATCGAAGTTATGCATCGTTACCGATATTTCTTTTGGCAACTGCTTATGTTTACGTTATCCCAACACATGGCATTTGCTTTAAAATTTCGATCTATTTTTATTTGAATAGATAGGGCAGTTGCTTCATCAGCAATGACAACTTCGTTTAATTCAGACTTTAACAAACAATTTTCTTTAAAAAGGTTGTTGGCTTCTAACAATATGGGGCGTAATTCTGGTGGTAATTCGTGAAACAACGGTGCAATGCGCTTGCTTTCTTTTTCGGCGGTGTTTAAAACAATTTCTTTTTTTTCCGGTTGTTTTATTACTGGTGCGGTAAGTTGGGTGGGTAGTGCATTAAGCTTGGTAGGTAACAGCTTTTTTAACTCGTAGATAAGTTTTTCTTTACGTTGCACATTTTCACACAAAGCAAATTGGCGTAATAACATTTTACTGCACCCTTTTGTGTTTTTAAAAATTTCGACGCCTTTTTGATAGTCTGTGCCACTATCTAACCATTGTTGTATAACTTCCATTGTACAAAAATGGAAGTTGTAAAAGGTTTAAAAAAGGACATTAAAATAGGGGGTGGGAATTATTTTTATAATGTAGAGGGGAATTTTAATAAGAACTTTATCAGTTCTTCTTTAAATTCTGGAAAATCGTTCTGTTTGAACTTTAATTTGGTTTCAAAATCACGTAGTTTTTTTAGATCATTAGAATTAAATCTATAGGGCAGGTTCTTTTTAATTTTTTCGAGAATAATAAATAAATAAGCCTGTTGGTCAAAATCCCCTAATGCTTGATTTGAAGGTTGATTTCCTTTTAAATAATGCTTATTAATTAATATTTCAAAATCTTTATTTTGGTCATACATTATTCAATAGGTTTTGTTTACGCTAATTTACTTGTTTTTAAATCTTTAAAACCTATAAAATAATTTTATAACCAAACATTAACATTAAAAAACCACCCGGTATGGGTGGTTAAATTATTCTTCAAGTAAATCAGCAATTTTATCTAATCTATCACAGATATCGCCATTATCGTAAATTGGTGATGAATTACTTGATATTGTTGATAATTCTGAATTACTCGATTCTACACGAGTATTTAAAGCTGAAAGTTCATCTCTAATATCGGTTAAGATGATCATTAATTCTTCAAATTGATTGCCTGTCATAATATATCTAATTTAAGGGTTACTCTTTAATCTTTTTCGTAAATAGTAACATTTGCATCAAAAGTACCTATTTTTTTACTCTTTTATCGGTTGCTTTCCATCCTTGAGATTCAATGTGTTTTACTACTTTACGGTAATCACCTTTTTTAAACTTATTACCGTCTTTATCATAAACAGCCTGTACATCTCGCAAATCATAATTATTTGGCTGTAAGAGAAGCAACTAAAAAATGGTCAATGCCAGTGAGAAACTGGGGTGTGATTATTGATCAATTTTTAATCCTATATTAAGAAAGGGTTAGACTTTAATTTAAACCTAACCCAAGCTTTATTTTGTGAACTTACACACTTTAAAAGGCAGTGCCTTCGGAAATCTTTACTTGTAATAATACTTCTATTCTTTGATTGTAGTTCCTTCTAAAATTTCAAAGAAAGTACTATTAGCATCTTCATAATTATCTCCTTCATAAATTAATGTAATAAGATAACAATTTTCTTCTTTCAAAATATTTACGTTTAAGTATGTTGTATAAGCTGCTGGCTCGAGTCTTAATTTAGTCAATTCCATTTTATTAGAGTTTATTACTGTATCATAATGTATATAGGGTTCGACACCATACTTCTCTATAAACTCTTTATTAAAACTTCTAAAATCCTCTTCAAAATGAATAAATTTTTCATCAAGAATCATTATACTTAATGCTACATTTTCATTAAAATTTATTGAGGTAGAATATATAATATGTTTTAATGAATCTTTTGAAATAATTTTTTCAGGCAATTCATTCTCAATTAAAAATTGGGATTTTCCAAAATCATACTTACTTTTGATTATAAAATAGTCCGTTTCAATTACTTTATAATCATTCTCTGGTTTGTTTTCTGTCTTGTTGCAACTTGCTGTTAGAGACAATATGAAAAACACAAAATATTTTAATTTACTCATTTCAAAATAATTATTCTTTTATCAACTCCAAATACTCTTTTAGAATTTTGCCGTATTTGCTGTTAGCAATTTCAGGTGTGAGATTGCCGTAAATAGTATCCAGATATTTGTTATTTATCGGAGCAACATCAGTCAGGGCAATATACGGAGCTACTTCATTTTTGTTGTTTTTCAAGGCAAAGTTTACTCCATTAAAATAATAACGTCTGCCTACACGCTGAATTGCTTTTTCCAAACTATCCGCTTTGACGTTTTGTTGGTTCTTTTGTGCCAGCAGATGGTCTTTTATCAATTCGTTCTGTCTGTTGGTAATGGACGAACGCATTTCTAAATATTTGTTATAAAGTGTTTGGTTTTCAGAACCTTCGATAACTGCACCGCCCGAAAAATTTTCCAAAGAGCTGTGGATAGCCAGATTTCCCGGTTCTGCAAAAAATAAGATCAGGTTATCAACGGATTGCGACGTTCCACGGTTCAGTCCCAAATACAACACTTCTGGTTCTTCCAAGTCAAAGGAGCTTTCAAATTCCGAGGTTCCTTTTAAAACAATACTGTCCAAAATGACTAAAGAGCTGTCTTTTACTTGCTGAATGTACAGCGTTCCCTGTTTTAATCCTTTGATTTCTCCCGAAACAAAAGTATTTCCTTTTTTTATGTCCGAATTGCAAGCCGTAAAAACCGCGGCAACTCCAGAAATCAACACTAAAAACTTTTTCATCTTACTTAAATAAATCCAATCCCGGAATATTCGGCATTCCGTCTTTTGCAACCGCAGCCAGTTCTGCTTCGTTAATCGCTCCGGCTCTTGTCAAAGCTTTGTTGAGTGTTAGAACCAAATAATCTTCCAACTGTTCTTTATCTTGTAATAATTCTTCGCTGATTTCCAGGTTTTTGACTTCCCGATTGGCAGTTACAGTAATTTTTAATAATCCATCGGCAGTTTGCTCGTCAATCAAAACGGTGTTCAAACG
>DATGOR010000132.1:0-11147 GCA_035305805.1 Vicingaceae bacterium
AATGAAATCATTAAATCCTTCTATGCCAAATCAAGATTTAATCAACTGTTTGTATTCTAGTGCAGATAATATAAATGCAGCAAACCCTAGTTATGTTGGTTTATTAGGGGCAGGAAGAATAAACGCTTTACAGGCTCTACAGTGTGTTTCAGCCAGCTTAAGCAATCCTCCTGTTGCTGAGTTTACTGCTAATGTTACAACCATTCCCGCAGGTGGCTCAGTCATTTTCACTGATCAATCTACTTTTGGTCCTACTTCTTGGTCATGGAATTTTGACAATCAAAGTTTAGGAGGAGTTGTTCCTGCTACAGCTAATACACAAGGACCTCATACAGTAACTTATAATAATGTTGGAGTGTATGAAGTATCTTTAACAGTGAGTAATAGCAATGGTAATGATACAGAAACAAAGACTGCTTACATCAATGTGGTTCAGCCTGGTACTTGCGAAATCATTGACATGGACACCACAGGGGTTCCTTTCCATTTTGGTTGGACTCCTGCACTTTACGGTGCACCGTCTCCTCAAACTGGTTATGTTGCAGGAACTAATTCTTATGGAGATATTGCAAAAGCTAACTACTATAGTTCAGCACAAACTTCAGGCTACAATTATTTGATAGGTACATATATATGGTTCGCTAGGGCGTCAGCCGGTAATACTTCCAAAACGATAGATGTAAATGTTTACGATGGTACTGGCGGTACTGTTGGCCCTATATTAGGTACAAAAACCTTAACCATGGCACAAGTAATTGCCAACACCCCCGGAATTCCATTTATTGAATTTGATAATGCAATTGCATTACCTGCCTCAGGAGAAGTCTTTGTAGGAGTTAGTTTTCCTAATCTTAGTATGAATAGTGGCGATACCATTGCCATTGTTACTAATGCTAGCGGTCAGTCTAATCCAAACACTGCTTGGGAACAATGGAGTAATAATTCATGGAACACTTATTCTAACGGTTGGGGAATTAATTTGACACACTACATGTTCCCATGGCTAACTAATGATACAACAGCTATATCATTAACAGCTACCCCAACTACAATATGCGAGGGAGAAGTAGTACACTATGATGCTACAGGTTCCACAGGTCAAGATACACTATTGTGGACATTCCCGGGAATGAACCCTCAAAATTCTAATAATGTTATTGATAGCGTATTGTATAACGCTGCAGGAACTTACACAACTTACTTAGAAGTAGTAGGTGGAGGCTGTAGTAGATACAGAATTGATTCAGTAACTATTACTGTTAATCCTGCTCCTACTCCAACAATTACTGCAACTGCCGATACTATTTGTGCAGGAACTTCTGTAACATTAACTGCTTCTGGAGCTACCTCCTATTTATGGACACCCGGTAATCAAACAACTAATGCTATTACCGTGTCTCCTACATCTACCACCACCTACAATGTTGCAGGAACAACAGGTAGTTGTACCGGAAATGCTTCCAGAACTATATATGTTACTAACTTACCAACCGTAGCTGCTGCTACCTATAATCCATCAGCAAATATTTGTCAAGGTGCAACTGTTGCTTTTGATGGTACTACTTCTACCAATGCAGCATCTTATTTATGGTCCTTCCCTCAAGGAAATCCATCTATTAGCTCTAGTACTAATCCTATTGAAACCGTTACTTTTGCAAATGCCGGAACACATAGTTTTAGTTTACAAGTTACCAGTGCCTGCGGAACAGATACTTATAATGGTACCATAACCATTTCTGCTACTCCTACGGTAACCGCTAACGCAAGTGCTACTACTATTTGTGCAGGAGACCCTGTTACTTTAACCGGTGGTGGAGCATCTACCTATACTTGGGACAATGGTGTTACAAACGGAGTTGCATTTACTCCTTCCACCACTACCACCTATACTGTAACCGGTACATCTGCTAATGGCTGTACCAATACCGACCAAATTACTGTTACTGTAACTCCTGCTCCAACTGTAACAGCAAATGCAAGTGCTACAACTGTTTGTGCCGGAGATCCTGTTACCTTAACCGGAAGTGGCAACGCAACTTCTTACACTTGGAATAATGGTGTTACTGACGGTGTACCTTTCACACCAACCGCCACCACCACTTATACCGTTACAGGCACAACTGGAAGTTGTTCTAATACCGATCAAATTACCATTACAGTTACAACTGCGCCAACTGTAACAGCAAATGCAAGTGCTACAACTGTTTGTGCCGGAGACCCTATTACCTTAACCGGAAGTGGCAACGCAACTTCTTACACTTGGAATAACGGTGTTACTGACGGTGTGCCTTTTACACCTTCAACTACCACCACTTATACTGTTACTGGTACTATCGGTAGTTGCACCAATACCGATCAAATTACCATTACTGTTAATCCAACTCCAACTGTTACAGCTAATGCTTCTGCAACTTCTGTATGTGCCGGTAATACCGTTACACTTACCGGAAGTGGTAATGCTAGTTCTTATACTTGGGACAATGGAGTAACAGATGGAGTAGCTTTTACGCCAACTGCAACCACTACTTATACTGTTACCGGTACTACCGGAAGTTGTTCTAGTACGGATCAAATTACCGTAACTGTAAATCAATTACCATCTGCTGCGGTAACTTTCACTCCTAGTACTAACATTTGTGAAAATACTGTTGTTCAGTTTGATGCTTCTAGTTCAACAGGAGCCAGTTCTTACAACTGGTCATTCCCTCAAGGAGGTCCTTCTATTTCCTCTTCAGGAATTGTAAATCCTCAGGTAAGCTTCTCTCAAGCAGGAACGCATAATTTTGCAGTGGTAATTACCAACAGCTGTGGTACTGATACCTACAATGGCTCAGTAGTAGTTGATGTTTGTCAAGGAATTGATGACTTGAATGGAGGTAAATCTTTAGTTACTTATTACAACAACCATAATAATACTATCAACTTAGTTTACTCCAACATTACCCAAGGATTGTACAATTTCTATATCACCAATGCTTTAGGTCAGATTGTTGAAGAAAGTACTATCAACATTGGAAGTAATGAAGGGCAGCTAGTGTTGCCATTTACAGAAAGTGCTAAAGGTGTTTATTTTATCAGTATTTTCAACCAAGAAGATAAATACAACAGTAAATTTATGAAATAATACAACTTGTACTTAAAAGCTAAAAAAGAGGTCGAAATGTTTCGACCTCTTTTTTGTTTAAAACACATTAATTTTTTAACCGGTTGAGTCGTTTGGGTTGATTAATTTTGTAGCATGGTTTTATCGCAGCTATCTATTATCAATTTTAAAAATTACGAAGAGGCTAATTTAAGTCTATCGGAAACCATTAATTGTTTTTTTGGAGACAACGGCTCCGGAAAAACCAATATTTTGGATGCTGTTTATTACTTGTCTTTTTGTAAAAGTTATTTTAATGCCATTGATAGTCAAAATATTAATCACGAAGCCCCCTTTTTTGTAGTAGAAGGCTATTATCAACTTTCTGACGAAACCAACAAGGTTTATTGTGGTGTAAAAAGAGGACAAAAAAAAGTTTTTAAATACAACAAACACGAATATTCTAAATTAGCCGATCATATTGGAAAACTGCCTTTAGTCATCATTACCCCTGCCGATACTTCATTGATAATTGACGGAAGTGATATTAGAAGAAAATTTGTGGACGGTATCATTTGTCAGTACGACCACCAATACTTAAACCATTTAATCAACTATAACAAAGCCCTTCAGCAACGAAACTTATTGCTTAAAAGCTTTTTTAAAAACCGTCATTTCGATTTAGCTTCTCTTGAAGTATGGAACAATCAATTAATACAATTTGGAAATGCCATACATACCGCAAGAGCTAAATTTATTACTGACTTCACTCCTTATTTTCAGGAATATTACAATTTGTTGAGCAACAAAAAAGAATTAGTTACTTTAATTTATGATTCAAAATTGAATGACCATACTTTTGAAGATTTACTAGCAAACAGTTTAGAAAAAGATAAAGCTACCAGCTACACTAATGTTGGAGTTCATAAAGATGATTTAATTTTTAATATTGGAGAGCACCCCATTAAAAAATTTGGATCACAAGGGCAGCAAAAAACCTATTTATTAGCTTTAAAACTAGCTCAAGCAGAGCTTATTCAGCAAAAACAAAACAAAAAAGTAACTTTATTGTTGGATGATATTTACGATAAGCTGGATAATAAACGTATGGAACAATTGCTAGGAATTGTTGGTAGTGAAAAATTCGGGCAAATATTTATTACCGACACGTCAAAAGAAAGAATTCCTGCAATTTTAAATAAAGAAAAGATTAATTTTAAAGCGTTTAATGTAGAAGAAGGAAAAATAACTGAATTATGAGTGAAAAACCGGTAAAAGAACTGATAGATAAAATTTTGAGAGCTTACGGTTATCAAGATCAATTGGATGAAATAGAAATCATTAAACATTATGAAGAAGCTGTTGGGATAATGTTTGTAAAACACACCGACAACATTTATTTTAAAAATAAAAAACTACATATTAAACTTAATTCGGCTGCACTAAAACAAGAAATGAGTTACGCCAAAGAAGCACTAAAAGAAAAAATAAACAGCAGCATGAATAAGCATGTTATTCACGAAATTGTATTATTATAATGGGAGTACCATGTAACCGAAAAAAACAACAAAATATAAACACATGAAATTTTTTAATGATATTGGCAACGGATTAGCCGCTTATCCAAAAGCAATAGGGCTTATTTTTAGCAAGGGTTTATGGTGGTATTTTTTATTTCCCATATTGCTCAATATTATTTTTTTAATAGGAGGCTTTTACGGCATTGATGTGTTAACAAAAACCATTCAAGAGTGGGTTACTTCATTTTTATCGGAAGATAGCGAACCTCTTTTTGGTTTAGAAATACTCCAAACGCTTGGGCTCTATTTTAAAAAGATAGCCGGTGGCTTTATTTGGTTGTTCCTAAAAGTAATATTCTTTTTTGTATTTGCCACTTTTGGAGGATACATTGTCATTATTTGCCTCTCTCCTATTTTTGCCATCCTATCAGAAAAAACAGAAGAAATATTAACCGGAAAAAAGTACCCTTTTAATGCAGATCAATTTATGAGAGACATTGTAAGAGGTATTTTAATTGCATTTAGAAATCTATTTATTGAAACACTATTCATCATCCTATTTTTTATACTCAGCTTTATTCCTCTAGTAGGTCAAGTTGCTGCCATTATCATGTTTTTCATTTCAGCATATTTCTATGGTTTTTCCTTTATTGACTATTACTTGGAACGACAAAAATTTAATTTAAAACAAAGCGTCCGTTTCATGCGACTCAACAAAGGTATTGCCATTGCCAACGGAAGTATTTTTGCTTTAGTGATGTACATCCCGTTTTGTGGTGTTACTTTTGCCGGTTTTGTCGCTATAATTTCAGTGGTAGCTGCTACCATATCTACACATCAACTTTCTTTAAAATCTCAATAATTTAATAATGAAATACAAGATTTCGGCCGTTTCTTATGCCAATACTTATCCGTTTTTGTATGCCATAAAAAACAGTTCGCTAGTGAACAAAATTGACCTTTCTTTAGATTACCCGGCTTTGTGTGCCGAAAAATTACTTACCAATGAAGTAGATATTGGCTTAGTACCCGTTGCAACAATGGCTTTATTAAATGAATACCATATTATTTCAGATTATTGTATAGGGGCTGTAGGTAAAGTAAAATCGGTATTATTGGTAAGCGATGTAAAGTTAGAAGATATAGAAACTATTTTGCTAGATTACCAATCGCGTACCTCTATCAACTTAACTAAAGTATTGGCAGAAAACTTTTGGAACATTCATCCCAATTGGCAAAAGGCTTCTCAAGGTTACGAAAATACTATTGCAGGAACTACTGCGGGTGTCATTATTGGAGACAGAACTTTTAAGCTGACTAAAAACTATGCGTTTGTTTATGATTTAGCTGAAGAATGGCAAAAATTCACTCAATTGCCTTTTGTTTTTGCTTGTTGGGTTGCCAACAAACCTATTAGTCAGGAATTTGTTGATGAATTTAATCATGTTTTAAAAAACAATATGTTTCATACAGAAGAAGTATTAACGTTTTTTAATGTGGATGAAGCCCAAAAATCATTTTTATCCGATTATTTAAATAACGACATTAGCTACCCGCTTGATGATAATAAAAGAAAAGCCATTGATTTGTTTTTACATTACTTAAAAAAAGAACAGCAAGTTTTTTGATTAACTTATTGAATTTAAAGTTGTTTAAAGTCCATTTTATAATCATAAAATTAAAATGATTGAAGCAATGAGCTAACACTCATCGCTAAAAAATTACGCTCCTTCGGAGCTAAAGCTCCGAAGGAGCGTAATTTAAACAGAATAGAGTGTAGCTCTATTCTTAAAAGAACATAAAATTAATTCATTTTCATTACTATATTTGGACTTTAAACAACTTCAATTATTCTGTTAATGATTATAGCACAAAATTCATATCTTTTTGTAAATTTACCCGTGTGATTTAATTTGCTACCAAAACCTTTATTTCAATATGAAGAATTTTATTATTTTTATTTCAATATTAGTGCTTTCAACAACTGTTCTAGACGCTCAAAACGATAAGAAAAAAAGTAAAGTTACTTATAAGTTAAAAATGGCAGAAGCCCATCATGCTATGTTGGGAGACAGAAACTACAGAGCTGCTTTAAATATTTACAGAGAGTTATTAACTAGTTTTACCAACGATGCCATGATTAACTTTAGAATTGGTGAGTGCTACTTAGGTTTACATGATTATGAATTGGCAGTAGAGTATTTTCAAAATGCAAAAAATTTAGATGAAAAAGTAACTCCTGAATTGTATTATAAATTAGGAGAAGCATATCATCATAACGAACAATTAAAGGAAGCATTAGAAGCTTTAACTACCTTTAAATCTAAAGCAAAGAAAAAATATTTAAAACTTTATAATGCAGATAAACGAATTGCTCAAGTAAATTATGCCACTAAAATGATGCAACATCCTGTTGATGTACAAATTGAAATCTTAAGCGATAAAATTAACTCCAGAGGTGGTGATTATGCTCCTTCTATTACAGCAGATGGTACAACAATGATTTTCACATCAAGAAGAGCTGACACAAAAGGCGGAGGAATAGACAAAGCCGGTGATTACAAGTATTTTGAAGATATTTACATAGCACAATGGGATTCTACTACTAATGAATGGGGAAGATCCTATCCTATTGAAGGAAATATAAACACAGAAGGACACGATGCTTGTTTAAGTATTTCTCCTAGCGGTGAAGAAATTTTTATCTATAGAAATGACGGTAATCTTTACATCGGTGATATTTTCGTTTCTAAAAAAAGACCTACTTCAGGAAAATGGAGTACTCCTCGAGAATTAGCAAAACCCATCAACACTTCTTTCTTTGAGAGTTCTGCCCAACTTTCATCTGATGGAAATACCTTGTTTTTTGTAAGTGAACGTACAGGTAAGAAAAACAACGTAGTTGGAAAAGGCGATATTTACGTGTCAGGGAGAAAATCTAGTAATGTATGGACTACACCAAAAAATTTAGGAACTACCATCAATACTCCTGAAGATGAAATTTCAGTTTTTATTCATCCGGATGGGAAAACCTTATTTTTTAGTTCTAAAGGTCACTTATCCATGGGAGGATATGATATTTTTATGACTAAATTACAAGATGATAGTACCTGGACAACGCCACAAAACTTAGGTTATCCTATTAATACCGTAAATGACGATTTGCATTTTGTATTAAGTACTGATGGCAAAACTGCCTACTATTCCAACCAAAGAAAAGATGGCATGGGTGAAAGAGATATCTACAAAATAAATATGGAAAAATACCCTGTACTTTCCGAAGGTGTAGCTATCAATTTATCCATCCTAAAAGGAGAAATAAAAAATCCGGAGCAAGAGGCAGTTGTTAATGCTAAAATTACTTTTACAGACGAGAACGGTAAAAGTGTAGCCAATACATTAAGTTCTGAAGATGGTCAATATTTTATAACTTTAGTTGGTGGAAAAAAATACCAAATGAATATCAGTGCCGAAGGCTACACTACTCTTTCCAAAGAAATTGAATTAGGTATAGGTAAATCAACTATTCTTACACAAACAGAAGATGTTGTGTTGGAAAGATGATTTTGATTATTGCTTTTTGGCACAATTATAGCATACCTTCTAGCTATAACATTAAAACACTATAATTATGAAAACATTAAAAGTATTAGCAGCAGCAACATTATTCTTTTTAGGAACCACTATGGTAAATGCTCAAGAACCTGCAAAAAAAGAATGTACACACGAACATGGAATGAAAGCCCATAAAGTTGGCAAAGAACATCATCTTGAAAAAATGAAAGCCGAATTGCAACTTACAGATGAACAAGTGGCAAAAATTAAAGAAATTCACGCGAAAAGAGCAGATGAAAAAGAAGCTCTAAAAGAAAAAATGCACGAGTTACACAAAGCAGAAAAAGAAGAAGTAAAACAAGTACTTACCGAAGAGCAACTTCAAAAAATGAAGGAACTTAAAGCTGAAAAACATAAAAATATGAAAGCACATAAAGCTAAAAAAGCTAAAATGCATGCAGCTCCTGTTGAGAAGGAATAACAAAAATATAGTACTTGCACTTATAAAAAGGCTACTCTTAAAAAGGGTAGCTTTTTTTGTTTATTAGACGTACTTTTGCAGCTTCAAAAAAAATAAAAATTATGATAACTGTTCAAAACGTTTCGTTACAATACGGAAAAAGGGTTTTATTTGATGATGTTAACCTTAAATTTACTGATGGCAACTGCTATGGTGTTATTGGAGCTAATGGTGCGGGAAAGTCCACCTTTTTAAAAATATTATCGGGAGAAATTGCTCCAAATTCCGGCACCGTTAGTTTGGAAAAAGGTAAAAGAATGGCTGTTTTAAGCCAAGACCATTCAAAATTTAACAACGAAACGGCTTTAAACACTGTATTGCGTGGACACGAAAAACTTTGGAAGGTAATGCAAGAGAAAGATGCTATTTATGCAAAACCTGATTTCTCTGACGAAGACGGTATAAAAGCCTCAGAATTAGAAGCCGAATTTGCAGAAATGGACGGATGGAATGCAGAAGCAGACGCAGCTTCTATGCTAAGTGCTTTAGGAATTAGTGAGGATAAACATTATCTTACTTTAGAAGAACTTAACGGCAATGAAAAAGTAAGAATATTATTAGCTCAAGCACTTTTTGGTAATCCGGACGTACTAATCTTGGATGAGCCTACCAACGATTTGGATATTTTAACCATCAATTGGTTAGAAGATTTCTTGTTGGAATTTAAAAACACCGTAATTGTGGTTTCTCACGATAGACATTTTTTAGATACCGTTTGTACTCAAATTGTTGATATAGATTTTAGTAAAATCAACCTTTTTAGCGGAAACTACACTTTTTGGTACCAGGCTAGTCAGTTGGCTTTACGACAAAAACAAGCTGCCAACAAAAAAGCAGAAGAAAAGAAAAAAGAGCTGTTAGAATTTATTGCTCGTTTTAGTGCCAATGCTTCTAAATCTAAGCAAGCCACCGGTAGAAAAAAAATGTTGGAAAAAATCAATGTGGAAGATATTAAACCTTCTACCAGAAGATACCCGGCCATTATTTTTAATCAGCAAAGAGAAGCCGGAGATCAAATTCTACACATAGAACATTTATCTAAAAATGGCTTGTTTAAAGATTTAAACTTAAATGTAAGACGTGGGGATAAAATAGCTTTTGTTAGTAAAAACAGTTTGGCAACCACTACACTGTTCGAAATATTAGAAGGAAATCAAAAAGCTGATGAAGGTAAGTTTACATTTGGACAAACCATTACAACTGCTTATTTACCTTCAGAAAATGCCCATTTTTTTAACGGAAGTGATAATCTGATTGACTGGTTAAGGCAATTTTCTGAAGAAAAAGACGAGGTATATATTAGAGGATTTTTGGGGAAAATGCTCTTCTCAGGAGAAGAAGTCTTTAAAAAATCCAATGTACTTTCCGGAGGAGAAAAAGTACGGTGTATGCTATCTAGAATGATGTTAAAAGAAGGAAACTTGCTAATGATGGATGAACCAACCAACCACTTAGATTTGGAATCTATTACTGCCTTAAATAATTCATTAATTGATTTTAAAGGCACTGTTTTATTTACATCACATGACCACGAATTTGTTCAAACAATAGCTAATCGAATTGTTGAATTAACACCCAACGGTTGTATTGATAAAGAAATGACTTTTGATGAATATTTAGAGAGTGAAAAAGTAAAAATGCAAAAGGATAATTTGTATGCCTAATTTTGAATTATTCTAAATTCCTGACAATTTTTGAATTAACACTTCTTTAACAAGCAATGCACTAAATTTGTTGTGTTAATCATACATATTAAATTAAAATTAAATACCATGAAAAAAACAATTACTATACTTTTAATTACAGGGCTAACTATTAGTTCCTTATCTGTTAATGCTCAAATTGGAGGTATAAAAAAAGGCTTAAACAAAGTAAAAGATAAAACTACCACCAAAGAAACGCCTGCCGCTACTACCAAAACTTCAGAAACTAAATCTGCAGCTGCTTCAACTGAAAGTTTTTCTGATTTAGAATCTCAAAAAATGGAATGGACATCAACTTTTGAAAGACTTCAAAAAAAATGGGACCAAATACCTTATGAAGAATATGAAGCAAAGAAAAAAGAATACAACGAGTTTTATTCAACATTCAGTAGTGCTTATAAAGCAGATAGAAAAAAAGACCATAATGATGACTATACGCAAAAATTAATTACCGAAGTTGATGGCTATTACAGCGACAAAGTACCTGCTACCACAATGGATGCCATTAAAAATACAGCAAAGAAAAGTTTTGATGAAAAAAGTTGGTCGGTTTACCCAACTGACAGAGTAAATGACATTGAAACTGCTCAAAAACAAGTAAATGAAGCCAGAACATATTTAAAACAACCAGACCCTGAATTGGAAGCGTATGAAAAAACCTTAGCTGATCAAAAAGCTAAAATCATTAAATATGTTAATGAAGGTGGTTTAGAAAAAAGAGCAGCTGAAGTGGAAAAAAGAATGGTGGAAAAAAGAACATTACACCA
>DATGOR010000133.1:0-3641 GCA_035305805.1 Vicingaceae bacterium
ACTTCCTTTTGGTACACTAAGGCTAAAAGGAAAAGGAAGCGATGGAGGACATAATGGATTAAAAAATATTATCCAAACGTTAGGAAACCAAAATTTTGCTCGATTACGTTTCGGAGTAGGAAGCGAATTTGTTAAAGGAAAGCAGGTAAATTATGTGCTTGGAGAGTTTGCTCCTGAAGAACAAATGCAATTGGGAGAACGCTTTGAGAAAACAAACGAAATAATTAAAGCATTTGGAACAATTGGTTTAGGAAGAACCATGAGTGAGTTTAATAACAAATAATATGGTAGATTTAAAATACAATGATTGGCATAAAAAATCAAATAATATAAAACTACAATACAAAAAAAATTAGTAATATTGTTATTCTGTTAATTTTACTATTTATTTTATGTGTGCCTTTTAAGTGTTACATATTAAATTTAAAGTATTTTTTTTATATAAAAAACCTATTAAAAATGAAGAAGATAGCACGTTTAGTATTGTTAATGTTCGGTGTTTACTTTGCTCAAACAGCAAACCTAAAAGCACAAAGTCAAAATGTTGACAAATGCGATACAGATTCTAGAACATTAGAGTTAATCAAAAATAATCCAGACATTTTGCTAAAACAGCAAGAATTGGAAGATTTTACTACAAATTATTTAAAAAGTAAAAACAACAATAAAAGTGGTCAAACTTATATTGTTCCAGTAGTGTTTCATATTTTACATGAATATGGTTCAGAAAACATTTCTGATGCACAGGTTTATGATGCTATAAGAGTTATTAATGAAGATTTTGCAAAGGCAAACGCAGATACTTCTCTTGTTATTCCTGACTTGCAGCATTTAATCGGAAAATCAAAAATTGAATTTAGATTGGCTCAAAAGGATCCGTTTGGAAATTGCACCAATGGGATTGATAGAATTTATACCCACAAAACAAACAACGCAGACGATATGTCTAAGTTAAATCCTTGGAATCGATCAAATTATTTGAATATATGGGTAGTAAAATCAATGGGAAATTCTGGAGCTGCAGGATATGCTTATAAACCGGCTGCTGTAGATAATTTAATGTCGGCAGGTATTGATGGTATTGTGGTTTTACATAACTATGTTGGTAGCATAGGTACATCCAACACTTTTAGATCTAGAACATTGTCTCATGAAATAGGTCATTATCTTAATTTAGATCATCCTTGGGGATCAACAAATGATCCTGGTGTTTCATGTGGTGATGATGGCGTACATGATACTCCTGTAACAAAAGGCTCTAATACTTGTAGTAATTTGTATAAGGCAGAATGTACAAAAGTTGATGTTTTACAAACGTATAACTTTAATGATGTAACAACAACTTCAGGTACATTAGACCCTACTCCAGTTGATTCTGTTGAAGGGATTGATTTTGGAAGTTTTTCTTCCTCAGGTGCATCTTCTAATTCTACAGATAATTCAAGGTTTTCTTTTTCAAATTGGGATTTAGGAGCAACAGACCAAGATACCGCTTATGCTAACTTAACTGGTAATATAAATACGGCAAAATATTATGAAGTTACACTAACACCTAAATTAGGTTATGTAATGACTATAAACGACATAAAGTTTAACATTCAAAGATCTGGTACTGGTGTAAGAACTTTTGCTGTAAGATCAGATGCTGATAATTTTACTAGTAATTTGCCTGCAAGTGTATTGAATTATACCGATACTACTTTCATGGATACTAGCATTGTTGTTAAAACAGGTAATATTTTTTATATACAAGAAGATACAACTAATATAACAGATACTAGCGTTATAACTCTTACTGGAGCTAACTTTACCAACATAAAAACTCCTCGTACATTTAGAATTTATGCATGGAATGCAGAAGATGCTAATGGAACATTTTCTTTAGATAGTATAACTATTAATACAACGGCTTCCATTATAGAAAATGTTCAAAATCATATGGATTACTCTTATTGTACTCATATGTTTACAATTGGACAAATAGATAGAATGTATGCAGCTTTGAATAGTTCAATAAGTAGCAGAAATAATTTATGGAAACAAGCTAATTTAGTTGCAACAGGAACTGACGTTCCTACTTCTTCAACAGAATGTATTCCTGTAGCAGATTTCAGCTCAAACAGAAGACTAATTTGTCAAGGAGATAATATAGTTTTTAGTGATGAATCTTGGAAAAGTGGAATAGATTCTGTTTACTGGCAATTTCCAGGAGCTACTAATACAAGCTCAAATTTATCTACTGTTAATGTTCAATACAATGATTTATTTTGGCATCCTGTTTCAATAACAGCGTTTAATAGTGCTGGGTCAAGCTCTGTAACTAAAGCTGGTTATGTATTTGTTTCTCCACCATGGACAGATTATTCTGCTACTTTCCAAGAGAGTTTTGAAAATAATGCAGCAAACCAATTATGGTTTTCAATTACAAATGAGAACAATGCATCTAAATGGCAAATTACTAATGGAGCGGCTGCTTCTGGAAGTTATTCCATGTATTTAAATGCTTATAGCCCTACAGTTTATGTCCCAACTTACGTGCCTTCAATAGGTAAAAATGATGTGGATGCATTAATTAGCCCATCTTTCAACCTTTCAAACTTAAGTGCTGGAGTATTTACATTTAAATTTTCAGCAGCCAATAGATCATCTGATGCTGAAAATATTACCGAAGAACTTACTTTAAGTTATTCAACAAACTGTGGCAAAAACTGGACACCATTAAAAATTATTAATGGATTAGATTTAGTAAATGCTGGAGCATACACAAGTGCATATTTCCCTACTCAAAATTCAAATTGGGAAACAGTTACAGTTAACTTAACTCATCCTTCTATTTATGGTAATAATATCCGATTCAAATTTGAATATAAAAGCGGTAATTATAGTAACAACTTGTTCTTAGATGATATTAATATTACAGGTGTTGTAGGTATTGATGAATTAACTAATAATAATTCCGTTAATTTCTATCCCAACCCAGTAACTGATAACGCTAAATTAATTTACTCTATAAGTAAAAATCAAAATATTAGTATTTCAGTTGTGGACTTATTAGGAAAAGAAGTTTTACATGTATTTAATGGAAATCAATCTCAAGGAGACTATGAATTCGATATTAATACTGAAAGACTTGAAAATGGGATGTATATTTTAAAGATTATTGGTGAAACTTTTGAAACCAATAAGAAGATTATAAAAAAATAAATAAATTAAACTTTTATAAGCCGAGTACTATAAATTAGTACTCGGCTTTTTTTATGAATATACTTTATTAGGGTTAAAAAACATTGAAAAGCTTTATATGTATATCATTACTCTTTATTATTGCTTTGGCAACATTGTTTCCATTTGCTTATCTTAAAATGGAACGCAAGGCCATTAAAAAATCTATTAAACATAAAATAATAGCCGGAATAGACAAAGAAGAGCTAGTACTGTTGATTTTTAATGTTGATGAGGTAAATCAAAAAGTAAAATGGAAACACAGCAAAGAATTTCAGTACAAAGGAGAAATGTATGATATTGTTGAAAAAGAAATAGTTGGTGATGAAATACATTATTGGGTTTGGTGGGACAAAGAAGAAACAGCATTAAACCAAAAATTAGCTCATTTAGTGCGACAAAATTTCGCACAAAACCCT
>DATGOR010000134.1:0-11076 GCA_035305805.1 Vicingaceae bacterium
TATTAACCTAAAATATATTTATTATGGAACAACAAATAGGCGTATGGATAGATTCCAAAAAAGCAAACATTGTAACGCTAAAAGGCGAAGAAGCCACCATTAACACCATTCATTCAGGAATAGAAGGTAAAAATAGAATTGATGGTGAAGGCAAAGATTTTGCTCGCTTTGGAGAACAGTTTGTATCCAACGAAAACAAACTTGAAAACAAATACAAACAAGAATTAGCATCGTTTTTAAATGAAGTGTTAGCAATTGTTAAAGACGCTGAGGACGTTGTTTTGTTTGGTCCTGCTCAGGTAAAAAAAGAGTTAGAGAAACTGATGAAAAAAGATAGATTAGCATCTAAAAAATTAATAGATGTAGTAGATGCAGATAGTATGACCGACAACCAAACCATTGCTTGGGTAAAAGATTATTTTAAGGCGTAAATACGTGGAGTACCTTTCGTTAAATACCTTAAGTCATTATTTACAAAAACTAGTTTCTAGTAAGCTATGGGTAAAAGTGCTGGTTGCTCTATTTTTAGGGCTACTGTTAGGAATTGCTCTGAGTCCCGGTTTAGGATGGGTAAGTAAAGAAACGGCAACCATTATTGGAAATTGGCTATCACTTCCGGGAAAACTTTTCTTGAAGTTGGTTCAAATGATAATGATTCCGCTGATACTTACTTCTATCATTTCAGGAATTATAGGAACATCGGGCGAACAATTAAAACAAATGGGGTTAAGAATCCTGTTGTATTTTATTTTCACCACTATTGTTTCTATCAGTATTGGCGTAGCCTTAGTTAGTTGGTTAAAACCCGGAGCTTCTATTTTTAGGCAAGGTGCTTTTAAACTTTCTGAGAAAGAAGTGAACCTTATAGATCATCCTGCTAACGGAAACTCCTTTATGGATATTCCAAGCGCTATCAGCAATTTACTTCCTGAAAATCCTTTGGCATCAATGGTTTCCGGAGAAATGCTCAGTATTGTAATTTTTTCTATTATAGTTGGAATTGCACTTACCCAAATGAGTAAAAAAGAAGAAAACCCTATTACTTCATTGTTATATGCTGTTCAAGAAATTTGTATGACCATTGTTTCTTGGGCAATGCGTTTAGTACCTTATGCTGTTTTCGGTTTAATAGCTCAGTTGATTTCGAGTATTGGTTTAGATAGCCTCTCGGGGATAGGTTATTATGTTGGGGTAGTGGTTATTGGACTGTTTTTATTATTGTTATTTTATTTATTGTTGTTAAGTATTTTCGGGAAAACTAACCCGTTTATTTTTCTTAAAAACATTGTAGATGTACAATTACTGGCATTCTCAACTACCAGTTCTGCTGCGGTAATGCCTTTATCCATTAAAACAGCTAATGAAAAATTGGGAGTATCGCCATCAATCAGCAACTTTATTGTACCCATTGGTGCTACCATTAATATGGATGGAACAGCCTTATTTCAATGTGTAAGTACCATTTTTATAGCACAAGCTTACGGAATAGAAATTTCACTGGTTAACATTGGTTTAATTATGGTTACCATAGTGGCAGCATCTATAGGAACTCCATCTATTCCCGGAGGAGGGGTAGTGGTGTTGGCTTCTGTATTGCAAAGTGCTAATATTCCAACCGAAGGAATTGTAATTATTATAGGAGTAGAAAGAATTTTAGGAATGTTTAGAACCGCCATTAATGTAACCGGAGATTTAATTGCTTGTGTGTTGTTTGATAAGTGGTTGAAATAGCTTACTTAATCTCCAAAATGAACTGAAACTTTTGCCAGAAACTCATTAAAAATAGTGTTGTTAGTAGCAATTAATTCCTTTCCGAATAAAAAGTTATCTTTTCCTGAAAAATCGGTAACAATACCGCCAGCTTGCTTAACAATAAAAGAACCGGCAGCCACATCCCACGAGTTTAAACTGTATTCGTAAAAAGCATCAAACCTGCCACAAGCAACATAAACTAAATCAACTGCAGCAGACCCCAATCTTCGTAATCCTCTGGAGCTTTTCATTAAATCTTGAAATAATAGCATGTATTCCTTTTGTTTTTCGTAATTAAAGTAAGGAAAACCGGTAGCTACTAACGAGTTTTCGAGCAATGCAGTAGGAGAAACCTTTATTTCACTTCCGTTAAGGTATGCCGGACTGCCTTCCCAAGCGTAAAACATTTCATCTAAGTTAATTTCATAAACCACTCCCAACACCAATTCGTTGTTGCGTTGCAATGCTATGCTTATAGAAAAACAAGGTATGGAATGTATAAAATTAGTAGTGCCGTCTAATGGATCAATAATCCAGTTATAAACTTCTCCTTTGGTAGTGCTAGTTTCTTCTTCGGTAATAAAACCAGCCTCAGGAAGTAATTCCGACAGTTTTTTAACAATCATTTTTTCTGCATTTTTATCTACATAAGTTACCAAACTGTTTTTAGATTTGGTCTCAATGTCTGCTGCTCCAATTTTTTGGAGTTTTATAAATGCACCAACTTCTCGTGCTAAACTGTTTACTTCTTTACAAAGGTGTTCTAAATCTACCATATTTTTTTATTCTTCAATTAATTCAGCTCTTTTAGGTTTAACAGCATCTCTTATCATAAAAACTTGACTTTCTTTGGCTAACAAACAAGCAATAAAATGATGGTCTCCTATCTTTTCTGTGGAGGTATTTTTAAGTACCAAATTCTCTTTGTGTGCAAATTCATTCAAATGTTTTTGGTGATGCTCGGCAAAAAACTGAGCGTCATCACCATAAAAATCCCAAATTAACTTGATGGTTCTGTCCATTAAAATTGCGTTTTTAGAAAATGGTTAGAGAAAATCTCTTTCCCAAAATTAGGATTAATTTTGTGCGTTGAGAAAATAAAACGAAACAAATGCAAATAGACTTAATTTCTATAGGAGATGAACTCTTAATCGGACAAACATTAAATACTAATGCTCATTGGCTTTCCAAACAACTTAATACAATTGGTTTTCAAATACGACAACATGTAACCATTAGTGATGATAAAGAAATAATTGTTGCCGCATTAGACCATTCGCTCCGATATAGCGATGTAGTTATTATTACAGGAGGTTTGGGGCCTACCAAAGACGATTTAACTTTAGAGGTATTAACCAAGTATTTTGGAGGAAAATTAGTGCAAAATCAGGAAGTTTATCAGGATATAGAACGTTTAATTACAGGGAGAGGCTACCGTATGAACGAGTTGAATAAACAACAAGCATTAGTACCGGATGTGGCTCAAGTGATTCGAAATAAAAACGGAACAGCTCCGGGTACTTGGTTTGAAAAAGAAGGAAAAATTGTAGTTTCCCTACCGGGTGTACCGTATGAAATGAAAGCCATGATGGAGCATGAAGTGATTCCTTCGTTGAAAAAAAGATTTGAGTTACCTCACATTATTCATCAAATGGTTTATACGCAGGGAGTCCCTGAATCTCAATTGGCAGAAATGCTTGAAGATTGGGAAAACAATTTACCCCAAAGCATTAAATTAGCCTATTTGCCGTCTCCCGGAAGGGTAAAGCTCCGATTGAGTATGGAGGGAAAAGATAAAAAGAAGTTGGAACAAACATTGGAAAATCAACTTATTGATTTACAATCTATTATTGGGAAATACATTTTTTCTTTTTCAGAAAGTGAGTTAGAAGTGGTAATAGGTAACTTACTTAGAGAAAAAGAGCAAACATTAGCCACGGCAGAAAGCTGTACAGGTGGTTATATTGCTCATTTAATTACTAAAGTTTCCGGGGCATCCGATTATTTTAAAGGAGCTATTATTGCTTATGCTAATGAGACAAAAATCAATCAATTAAATGTAAATGCTAATGACATAGAACAATTCGGGGCAGTTAGCCAACAAGTAGTAGAGCAAATGGCAACAGGAGTAAGGGAGCAATTAAAAACCGATTATGGAGTAGCTACCTCAGGAGTAGCAGGACCTTTAGGTGGCACACCGGAAAAACCTGTCGGAACCGTATGGATAGCTGTTGCTTCGGTAAAAGGAGTAAAAAGTAAATTGTTTCAATTTGGCAAAGAAAGAGACATTAATATTGAACGATCGGCAGTTGCTGCATTAGGTATGTTAAGAGGAGAAATAGCTTGAAAACAACGCTTAGGTTCTATCTTACTAAACAATCGAAAATAAGCAGTTTATAAAAAAATAAAATTTGTTGATAAAATGCGTATCAAAAACAGATAAAAAAAACTACTTTTGAGACGCAAAAAATCAGAAAAAAATAAATAGCATGAATTTACACGAATATCAAGGAAAATCATTATTAAAAAAATACGGAGTAGCTATACAAGAAGGTGTGGTAGCAGACAATCCGGAACAAGCAGTAGAAGCTGCAAAAGAAGTAAATCGTTTAACCGGCTCAGAGTGGTTTGTTGTAAAAGCTCAAATACACGCAGGAGGTAGAGGTAAAGGTGTGGTTACAGAAACAGGTTCTCATGGAGTTGTTTTAGCTAAAGGACTAGACAAAGTACACGATATTGCAAAGGGTATTTTAGGCGGACATTTAGTTACCAAACAAACCAAAGCCGAAGGTAAAGTAGTAAATAAGGTATTAATTGCACAAGATGTTTATTATCCTGGTGAAGCACAACCGGAAGAATTTTACATGTCTGTTTTAATGAACAGAGAAACCGGTAGAAACATTATAATGTATTCTCCTGAAGGTGGTATGGACATTGAAGCAGTAGCTGAAAAAACTCCTGAACTGATTTTTAAAGAAGAAATTGATCCAAAAATTGGTTTACAAGGTTTTCAAGCAAGAAGAATAGCATTCAATTTAGGATTATCCGGAGAAGCTTTTAAGCAAATGGTGAAATTTGTTTTTGCTCTTTATGCTGCTTATGAAGGAACGGATGCTTCTATGTTTGAGATTAACCCGGTATTAAAAACTTCTGACAATAAAATTATTGCGGTTGACTCTAAAGTGAGTGTAGATGATAGTGCTTTGTATAGACATAAAGATATTGCTGAAATGAGAGACATTACAGAGGAAGACCCTGTAGAAGTGGAAGCAAAAAAAGCCGGATTAAATTATGTAAACCTAGATGGAAATGTTGGCTGTATGGTAAATGGAGCTGGTTTAGCCATGGCAACTATGGATATTATTAAACTTTCCGGTGGAGAACCTGCCAACTTTCTAGATGTAGGTGGTACTGCAGATGCCGAAAGAGTAGAGAAAGCTTTTAGAATGATTTTAAAAGATGATAAAGTGGAAGCAATATTGGTAAATATTTTTGGTGGTATTGTAAGATGTGATAGAGTGGCTCAAGGTGTGGTGGATGCTTACAAAAATATTGGAGATATTAATGTGCCAATTATTGTTCGTTTACAAGGAACCAATGCTGAAGAAGCCAAAAAATTAATTGATGAATCAGGATTAAAAGTTCATTCAGCTGTATTATTAAAAGAAGCTGCTGATAAAGTAAAAGAAGTGTTGGCATAAAGCTTTAACAAAGATAAATTACTTCATCCCTTGACATTTTGTTGTCAAGGGATTTTTTTATAATTTCACTTGGAGAATGTTACCTTCTAAACTACTTCATTAAATGAGAATTGACATTATAACTGTTTTGCCCGAGTTACTTAAAAGCCCTTTTGAAGCCTCTATTCTTAAAAGAGCTCAAGAAAAAGGGTTAGTAGAAATTCATGTGCATAATTTGAGAGATTTTTCTACCAACAAACAAAAAAGTGTGGATGATTATGCTTTTGGTGGAGGTGCAGGCATGGTTTTGCAAATACAACCTATTGCCGACTGTATAGAAAGTCTAAAATCAGAAAGACATTACGATGAAATTATTTACATGACTCCTGATGGGGAGTTATTTCAACAAAAAACGGCTAATCAACTTTCGTTGATGGATAACATTATCATTTTAGCGGGACATTACAAAGGGATTGATGAACGACTAAGAGAGCTTTATATTACCAAAGAAATTTCTGTAGGAGATTATGTGTTAACAGGTGGTGAATTACCCACAGCAATTGTTTGTGACGCTATTATTCGCCTAATACCGGGTGTTATCAGTGATGAAACTTCGGCATTAACAGATTCATTTCAAGATGGATTGTTATCACCTCCTGTTTATACTCGTCCCGAAGACTACAACGGGTTAAAAGTTCCAGAAGTGTTGTTAAGTGGTAATCATAAACTAATAGAACAATGGCGAGAAGATCAAGCTTACCTGCGTACAAAAAAAAGAAGACCTGATTTATTGAATAACGAATGAATATAAAAAATCAAAAGAATCTAACAGCATTATTGTACCTACTAGCTTTTATTGAAGGTGGAGCGGTAATGTGTGTCGAGCTTTGTAGTGCTAAATTACTTTCTCCTTTCTTTGGTACTTCCATTTATGTTTGGGCAGCAGTATTAGGAATTACTTTAACAGCTTTAATGATTGGATATTACCTAGGAGGTTACTTGTCAGAAAAGTATAAAAAACACCATACTGTTCTTTGGTTAATGTTAACAGGAGGATTTTTAGTAACCATTACTCCGCTTATTGCTGATATTATTTTACCTGTAACTATTAATTTACCACTTCTTTTAGGCACCATCCTTTCTTTGATGTTGCTTATTTTTGTTCCATTAATATTGTTTGGGGCAACATCTCCCATGTTAATTAATTTTATAACCAGCCATGCCGATAAATCGGGCAAAAGTACAGGAACTATTTATGCCATATCTACACTGGGCGGAATTTTCACTACTTTTTTAATCGGCTTTTATACCTTGCCAAAATTTGGTATTACTTATACGCTTTTAGGATATGGTATATTAGTTTTAACTTATACAACTTATTTATTTGTGCATACCAGAACATTTAAAACACCTGTTTCATTCATTTTAATTGCTGCGGGCATTAATATGAATTTTAGTCTTAAAGCAGAGGGAATATATCTTTACTATTCTGATGGCATTTTAGGTAACATAAAAGTAGTTGACAGGCAATATCCTAACGGTAAAGTTTACAGGGAGTTGATGGTTAATAATATATCACAAACCATTATGGACAGAAATAACCCCAATCAAAGTTTGTGGAATTATGTGGATGTATTAATGTACAACATCAATGCTTATAGTAATGGAAAAAAAGCATTGCTTTTAGGCTTAGGGGGCGGAACAGTCTATAAACAATTAGAAAGTAATCAATACCAAACCGATGTGGTTGAAATTGATGAAAGAATTGGCAATATTGCCAAGGAATTTTTTTACATCGATAAAAATTTACCCATCGTCATAGATGACGCTCGACATTACATTAAAACTACCCAACAACAATACGATGTGGTAATTTATGATTTATACCACAGTGAAACACCTCCGGTACATTTAATGACCCTTGAAGCATTTAAAGAAATTCATCATCAACTTAATGACAAAGGTTTGTTGGTAGTTAATTTTTATGGCTTTATTAGCGGAAGCAAAGGAAAGGCAGCTCGCTCCTTATACAAAACACTAAAAGAAAGTGGTTTTGAGGTTAATTTGATTGCTACCGATGGGGCGGAAAACCAAAGAAACTTACTCTTTATGTGCGGGAAAAGTGAACTGAAAGCAAAGCAACCCATCGTTCACAAAATGATTTACGAAATGGACATTGGTTTTGAAGATGCCGTTTTGTTAACCGATAACCAACCTATTTTAGAACACATCTATTTGGAAGCTGCCTTGCAATGGCGAAAAGATTACAACGAAGTGAATGCAAAGCTGTTAATGAAAAACTAAATTTTCATTAGAAATGACGGACTAACAGTTACATGTTTAAAAAATGTTAAAGTATATAACAAATTCTTTATATTAGCGTAGTAGCTTTATGTTTAAGAACCACCAATTAGTGGTTTTCGTTTTAATCTCAATAAAAATATGCGTTATAAACTTTTCTCTTTGTTGGTGGCTATTTTATTACTTAGCACTTTTAAAAATCAAGCTCAATCATTTATGTCAGACTATCAGATAGTTGAAGCTGTAAATTTTAAGCCCATTGAAAATCCGGACAACACCACTAATTACAGATTGGTTCATAATAAATCCATGTATGAAGAAAGATGGGATACATTGCCACAACCCAACTTTTGGCGTACATTAATGACCATGGATGAAGATTCTGCCTTGCTTAACATAGGTTTTAACAGACAAATTATAAAAAAAGTAGCTGTTGAAGAATGGAATAAACTGCAGGATGAGCGAAAAAATGCCATCAGAGATAGTATTAGAAATCATTATGGATTAGCACCGGATGCACGCATATTTTTAACATCAGGAAAAAAATCATTTTATGATTTTCATAAAGTACTTCCTTCTATTGAAAAAGGAATTGATGTTTTTAAAACCAATGGAGTAGATCCATTTTATGCTCAAGCTATATTATTAATAGAAAGTCCTAACAAGTTGCAAAAATCTCCTGTAGGGGCTTATGGTTCGTTTCAGTTGATGAGAAATGTTGCCATACAAATGGGGTTAAAAGTGAATAGCTATATAGATGAACGTAAAGATTTTGAGAGGTCGGCATGGGCAGCAGCTAAGTTGTTAAAAACTATTTGTATTCCCGAAACCAATAAAATTTTACATGATAAAAATATTGCTTTTAGTGAGCATGAACTTTGGTACAAACTATTAGTGCTTCATGTGTATCATGCAGGAGCAGGAAATGTAAAAAAAGCTGTTGATGTAGTTAATCCATCTGTTGGAAATATGGAGTTAATTACTCAGCTTTGGCAAACAGAAGCAGGACAGTTTAGAAACGCGTCTCAAAATTATACGCAGTTAGCTTTAGCAAGTCTGTTAACGTTAGATGAAATCATTTATAACCACTGCGACTTTGTTTATCCATGCTATGTAGATACTGATGAAGTAGAACTAAATCAGGAAATGAATTAGTAAATTTAATTTCAAGACCACAAAATTTCCATATATAACAATTTTTTAAAAAAAATTACTACCTTTCGGGCATGAAAGCAAAAAGCCTTTATTTATTAGTTTGTTTGGGAATTGTCCAAATAAGTGTTGCTCAAAAACTGCATTACGAATTACCTGAAAATGCTAGTAAAATGTACAACAATGGTAATTTTATAAAAGCAAAAGAACTTTACCGAGATTTGTACAAAAAAAATCAAAATAATACGGAATTCAAATTTCGTTTTGGCGTTAGTTTACTTAATTCTTACGAATGGGAAGATGGCTTAAAAATGTTGGAAGAAGTTTCCAAAAAATCAGATGTCTCTAACGAAGTTTGGTATTATTTAGGCAAAGGATACCATTTAACCAATAGATATGACTTAGCCATTAAAATGTTTGAGAAATACATCAGTATTGATGGTAGTTCAGCATTAGCAGAAAAAAGTAAAAGGAGAATAGAAATGTGTTTGAATGCCAAATCATTGGTAAAATCCCCTGTCAATACTCAATTCGAAAATTTAGGAAAATATATAAATTCTAACGGAAAGGAATGTAATCCGGTAGTTACGCCCGATGAAAACTATATACTGTTTACTACAAGAAGAGAGGGGACTACCGGCAGAATTTACGATTTGGAAGGATATTACACAGCCGACATTTATGCTTCAAGTTTTAAAAGCAATAAATGGTCTAAAGCTCGCTCCATTAATTATCCTAATTCTTATGGAAATGAATCTGTAGCAGGAATTTCAGAAGATGGTACATACATTTTTTATTATGTGGATAATCCCAAAGAGAAAAATAGTCTTTATATGGCAGAAAAAGGCAAACGTTCTTATATGAAACCAAAAAAAATAAATAATAAAGACATTAATGCAAAACATTCACAACAATTAAGTGCTACCATTTCCAACGATGGTAATACCATGATTTTTTCTAGCGATAGAAAAGATGGTAAAGGACAATTTGACTTGTATATTGCCAAAAAACTTCCCAACGGAAAGTGGGGAATACCTAGCAACATGGGGGAGCGTATTAATACTTCGCTCAATGAAAATTATCCTTATTTGGTAGATGAAGGTAAAACATTATATTTTGCCTCTGAGGGACATCAAAGCATTGGTGGTTACGATGTTTTTAAATCTACTTTTGATGAAGAAACTCAAACTTGGAGTGAGCCGGAAAACATTGGTTATCCTTTAAACACACCAGACGACAACACAGGAATTTGTTTCTCTCAAGATAAAAAAATTGTTTATCTATCAGCTTACCGAAGTGATTCTGAAGGAGGTTTAGATATTTACCGAGTGGAATTAAAAGACGAGGAAACAGAACTTACAACGGTAAAGGGAATGGTTTACCAATCGGACTCTTCTTTAGTAAATTACCCGATGCAAATAGAAGCTTTTAAAGAAGATGGGGGAGATTTACAAGGAATTTTTGAGGTAAACTCTTCTAAAGGAAGTTACATCATGATTTTACCTCCTAATAAATATATTCTGAAAATTGCGGATAATAATGGTAATACCATAGAAAAAAAGCTATGGATTAAAGATAGAAATCTTTTTAAAGCAGAAATCGAACAAAATATTGTATTAAGCCAATAACTACCCTTAGTTTTGCCAAAAAAAATACCATTATTTGGTCTATTATCGGTTTAAAATGTTCTCATGGAAAGCAAGATTGAAAACAATATTCTTTTTGAAGATAATCACTTAATCGTTATTAATAAACAATCAGGAGAGATTGTGCAAGGCGACAAAACCGGAGACGAACCTTTAAGTGAAACAGTAAAAAAATACATTAAAACTAAATACAACAAGCCCGGAGATGTGTTTTTAGGGACGCCTCACCGAATAGACAGACCCACTAGCGGCATTGTTATATTTGCAAAAACCAGTAAATCTTTAGCTCGTTTAAATAAAATGTTTCAGCAAAAAGAAATTCAAAAAACTTATTGGGCCATCGTAAAAAATGAACCACCACAAAAAGAAGCGACATTGATTCATTTTCTAAAAAAAAATGAAGCCAAAAACAAATCTGTTGCAAAGTTGCAAGATTTTGATGGAGCAAAAAGAGCTGAATTAACTTACAAAGTAATTCATCAATTTCAGCAATATTTTTTGCTGGAAATTTTACCCAAAACAGGGCGACATCATCAAATTAGAGT
>DATGOR010000135.1:0-7710 GCA_035305805.1 Vicingaceae bacterium
TAGATTTTACCGATTAAAACACAACTCCTTAAACTGATTTATCAACGTTGTTTTGAAGAAAAAATCAATGCTACCCTAAATGACTAAAACAAGACTTTCAAATCTCTTGATATTGTTAAATTTTAGCAACCTTGTACTAGATTTGAAACTTTACAGTTTTATAATTTCACGCTCTTTTCTTTGACCCATTCGGCAAAATCAGGGGAAATTTCAAGAGCTAAATAACAAGACCAACAGTAATATTTTATAATTTATTATCCCTACTTTATTTAACTTCATTATAAAATAAGCACCTTTGTAATTCTAATTTTCAAAAAAAAATGAGTCCGATATTAGTGTTAGGTTTTGTATTAGGTTATTTTTTGTTATTAATGTTAATTGCAAAAATGACCTCCAAAGGAGCTACCAATGAAGCTTTCTTTATAGGAGCAAAACAATCACCTTGGTATTTAGTAGCTTTTGGAATGATCGGAGCTTCACTATCAGGAGTTACTTTCATTTCTATACCCGGTTGGGTGGGCGATAGTGCATTTTCTTATATGCAAGTGGTGTTCGGTTATTTTTTTGGTTATGTAGTAATAGCAACGGTTTTAATGCCCTTGTATTATAAAATGAACCTGACTTCCATTTATTCCTACTTGGAGACACGTTTTGGCTATTTTTCGTATAAAACCGGAGCATCTTTCTTTTTATTGTCGAGAATAGTAGGGGCATCGTTTAGGTTGTTTTTGGTCGCATCGGTTTTACAATACCTTATTTTTGATAGTTGGGACGTACCTTTTTTTGCAACAGTAGCTTTGTCCATTGTATTTATTTGGTTATACACCAATAAAGGAGGTATTAAAACGATTGTGTGGACAGATTCATTACAAACCTTATTCATGTTAATTTCAGTAGGGATAGCTGTTTATACGATAAGTACGGAATTGAATTTAACTTTCGGCTCCATGATAGATGAAATAAGTAATAGCGATTACGGACAGCTATTCTTTTTTGAAGATTTTAATGATAAAAAGCATTTTGTAAAACAGTTTGTCAGTGGGATTTTTATCACTATTGTTATGACGGGATTAGACCAAGATATGATGCAGAAAAACTTGAGTTGTAAAAACATTAAAGAAGCCCAAAAAAACATGTTTACTTTTAGCATTGTATTAATATTTGTCAACCTATTATTTTTAGCTTTAGGAGCTTTATTGTTTATGTATGCTACAGCTAATGGGATTGACATCCCTGAAAAAACAGACCACTTATTTCCACTAATAGCTACGGAGCATTTACCTGTATTTGCGGGAATCTTTTTTATTTTAGGACTAATTGCAGCAGCTTATTCCAGTGCTGATTCTGCTCTAACCTCATTAACCACCTCTGTTTGTGTCGATTTTCTAAATGTTAATAAACGAGCTAACCCCGATGGAATCAGGGAAAAAGTACATTTACTCATTTCTTTTGTATTGTTTGTGGTGATTCTTGTTTTTAATGCGATAAATGAAGAAAGTGTTATAAGTGCATTGTTTACAGCTGCAGGATATACCTATGGTCCTTTGTTAGGATTGTATGCATTTGGGTTAATGACCAAAAAACAAGTAAAAGATAAGTGGGTGCCTTTGGTTTGCATCATTTCGCCCATATTGAGTTACGTCATTCATTTGAATTCCGAAGCATGGCTTTGGGGCTATAAATTTGGTTTTGAAATTTTATTGGTAAATGGAGTGTTGACCTTTATGGGATTGCTCATCATCCAAAAAAATGAATTGATTAAAGCGGGTTAAACAATGTCTCATTCAAAATCATATTATTTTTTAGCATCAGCCTTAGAAAAACAAGGCGTATTTAAAGATATACAAGCATTTTTCACTTGGTTTGAAGCGATTAAAAATAAGGTAGCATGTTCTATTGAAGAGATTCCTTTTTCTGAAATGAAAGAATGGGAGTTTCACCCAATTACCGGGAATTTAGTTCATCAATCAGGAAAGTTTTTTAGTATTGAAGGAATCAACGTGAAAACTAATTGGGGGAATGTGAAAGAGTGGTCTCAGCCCATTATTAATCAGCCTGAAATTGGATTGTTAGGTATTATAGCTAAAAGAATAAATGGTGTACTACATTTTTTGATGCAAGCCAAAATAGAACCCGGGAATATCAATAAAGTTCAGTTATCTCCTACACTTCAAGCAACCAAAAGTAATTTTATGCAAGTGCACAAAGGAAATGCACCAACGTATTTAAACTATTTTTTGGAGTATTCAAAAGGTGAAGTTTTACTTGATCAGCTTCAATCCGAGCAAGGAGCAAGATTTTTACGAAAAAGAAATAGAAATATCATCATAGAAATAACGGAGGATATTGAAGTAGAAGAAAATTTTTGTTGGTTAACCTTGGGCCAAATCAAATCGTTATTACAATACGATAATGTGGTAAATATGGATACCCGTACAGTACTTTCGGGCATTCCATTTGGCTCGAATGATGCAACAAAGGCAGTGTCAAATGATTTCTTGATTTCAGAATTTGCAAAAGATAAGTCCATTCAAACAATGGACGATATTATTTCTTGGATAACAGCACTAAAATTTAATGCCGAATTAGAAGTTACTTCCATCCCTTTAAAAAGTGTTGATGGTTGGAATAAAGACGATTTTTCAATTTCTCATAAGAATAAAAAATACTTCTCTGTTATTGCTGTAAAAGCTAAAATTGCTAACAGAGAAGTGTCCGAATGGACTCAACCTATGATAAAATCAGCTCAAGAAGGGTTAATAGCTTTTTTAATAAAAAAAATTAACGGAGTATATCATTTTTTGGTTCAAGCTAAGCTAGAATCAGGCAATTTTGATATTGTTGAACTTGCACCTAGCGTTCAATGCCTTACCGGAAATTACAGAAAAGGAATGAATGAGTATGAAGTACCTTTTATTGATTATGTGCTAACTCCCGAAAAATATGGAGCAACGGTTCTTTACAGCACGTTCCAATCAGAAGAAGGAGGTCGATTTTACAAAGAGCAAAACAAAAATTTGATAGTTGAAATTAGTGCAACTAGTTCTATTGAAATACCTAAGAACTATTGTTGGATGACCCTGTACCAACTCAAGCAATTAGTGAAGTACAATAACTATCTTAACATACAAGCCAGGAGTTTACTTTCTGTTATCGATTACTCTTGAAATAAATAAAAAAAGATAACCGATGCAACCAAATTAGTTAAAAATTAGACTAATATATTGTTTAGTGTCGTATATTTTTATACATTTACTTTAAAATTTTGTGCTATGATAAAGAAAATACTACTTTTTTCTCACTTGTTTTTTATATTGCTAATAGCTGTAAATGCTCAAACTGTTATTTGGACAGAAGATTTTCAAAATAACTGTGCTGCTGCTTGTGTAGCTTCTACATACAATGGTACTAACGGTGCGTGGACTATCACAAATGTTGGTGTTAACGACCCTGATGCCAATGAATGGTTTGTGAGTGGAGCAGAATGCGGAAATGCGGCAGGAACTTGTGGTTCAGTTTGTGGAACAACCGATCCATCGCTTCATGTTGGTAATGCAGCTATTCCTTTACTTAGCATGCCGGCAGATAATGGAGCGGCCTATAATGCCGGAGGTGGTTGTCCTACTTTTTTTTGTGTTATCACCGATAAAAGAGCAGAGTCGCCTACTATTAATTTAACAGGGCAAACCAATATTACTTTAAACTTTAATTACATTGAAAATGGTGACGGAACTAATGACGATGCGTCTTTGTGGTATTTTGACGGTGCTACTTGGTCATTATTAGACCCTCTTGCAAAACCTTCGTTAGGAGCTTGTAATCCGCAAGGACAATGGACAGCATTTTCTATTCCTTTACCTGCTTCGGCAAATAATAATGCCAATGTTAAAATTGGATTTAGATGGGTAAATAATGATGATGCTGTAGGGACAGACCCTTCATTTGCAGTAGATGACATTACCTTAACTATTCCTACTACCGGAGGAAATCCGACAGCCAACTTTACGCCTTCATCCATTACAATTTGTGAAGGAGATACCATTACTTTTACAGACGGAAGTACCACTTCAGGAACCGTAACTTACAGTTGGATTTTTCCTACAGGAACACCAGGTACAGCCAATACGATAGGGCCTCATAGTGTTATTTTTCCTACAGCAGGAACACATCATGTTAGTTTGGTGGTAACTGATGCCAACGGAACAGATAGTACATCTGTTGCTATTACTGTTAATCCTGCTCCTACAGTTGTTGCAAATGCTACTAACACAACAATATGTTCCGGAGATCCGGTAACATTAACCGGGAGTGGAGCATCCTCTTACACTTGGGATAATGGCGTAACTGATGGTGTAGCCTTTAATCCAACAACTACAACCACCTACACCGTTACCGGTACAGACGCTAATGGTTGTTCAGCTACCGACCAGATAACTGTTACTGTTAATAATTGCTCACAACCAACTGCTAGTTTTTCGGCATCTTCATTAACGGTTTGTGTGGGCGATTCCATCACTTTTACAGATAACAGTACGGGAACAAATATTTCGGGATGGAATTGGACGTTCCCCGGTGGAACTCCGGGAAGTGCTACTACACAAGGTCCACACACGGTAGTGTTTAATACACCGGGAACACACAATATTTATTTACAAATTACTGATGCAAATGGTACAGATGATACCACAATAACAGTAACTGTTAATAATTGCTCTCAGCCAACAGCTAGTTTTACACCATCTGCTTTTAGTATTTGTGTGGGAGATTCTATTGTTTTTACAGACAATAGTTCCGGAACTATTAATACTTGGAATTGGACATTCCAAGGGGGAAATCCCTTAATTGCTAATGCTCCCGGGCCTCATACTGTTTATTTTAATAATACAGGAACTTTCAACATTACTTTACAAATCAATTATACCGGAGGAAGTGATGACACCACCATTACTATTACTGTCGATTCTTGTTTAGCACCTATACCAGATGTTATGATGGATCCGGGTAATGGTATTTGTAAAAACGGATGTGTCAATTTTTCTTATTCCGGAACAGGAGGAACGCCAACATCTTGGAATTGGAATTTTGAAGCAGGTAGCCCATCTTCTTCAACGGCTGAAAATCCCGGTTTGGTTTGCTGGAACGATACTACAGGAAGATTTATAGTTTCCCTTGAAGTAACCAACACACATGGAACAAACACGTATTATGACACCATCACCGTTAGTGAAGCCCCTGTTTTAATAGCTTATTCAGATACTACCATTACTTTAGGAACGAGCGCTACTTTAACTGCTCAAGCTACAGATTCCTTGGGAAACCCTTTAACCGGAGGCGTTTATTTTTGGAGTCCGCCAACTTATTTAAGTTGTGTCCTTTGTCAAACAACTAATGTGGTTGAACCACCTGTAACAGCTTATTATTATGTTTCTTATGAAGCAGATAACGGTTGTACGGTTTATGACACTGTATTGGTTACCATTGACGAAGATTTGCATATTGGCTTGCCCACAGCCTTTACACCCAATGGTGATGGTAGTAACGATGTGCTTTATGTTCGAGGTCAGATGGCAATTGAATCATTAAGTTTTACCATTTATAATCGCTATGGTCAAGAGGTTTTCCATACTACAGATAAAATGGAAGGTTGGGATGGTACACACAACGGTAAGGCAGTTAATTCAGGGGTGTTTGTTTATGTTGTTCAGGCAACACTCATTAATGGATTGATAGAAGAATTAAAAGGGAACGTAACATTAATTAAGTAAACCGTAGATTAAACAAATTAAACCATTATGATGATGAAAAAAACTATTGTTTATATTTTCGCTTTGGGATGTTTTGCTTTTGGAAAAGAGCTTAAAGCACAGCAAGACGTTCATTTTTCTCAATTTTTTGCCTCACCAATGACAGTAAACCCGGCAAGTGCAGGGGCTTTTGGTGGCGATATACGCGGAATTTTGAATTACAGAAATCAATGGGCTTCTATTTCTGAACCATACACTACTATTGCAGCTTCTTTTGATGCTCCTGTGCTTAAAAGAATGAAAGGAGGAATGTTTGGCTTAGGATTGAATTTTTATAAAGATGATGCCGGTTTGTCTAAGTTTTCTAATGTTAAATACAGTTTAGCTTTGGCATATCATTTAGATTTAAATGGAGAGAAAAATCATTTTATTTCAGTTGGTTTTCAAGCCGGAGCTATCCAACGATCTATTAATTATAACAACCTTACTTTTGATGATCAATGGAATGGGGTTACTTTTGATAATGAAATACCTACCTTGGATCAATTTGGTGGAAATGCTGTAAATGCTTTAGACATGGCAACGGGAATTCATTGGTATTATTCACCAACTGTTTTTACAAAGTATTTTGCAGGAGTTTCATTATATCATCTTAATGCACCAAACGTATCTTTTAATGAAGCGGACGATCCTATGTTAAGAAAGTTTACCATACATGCCGGAGCTGAAATAGGAAGGGGGAGTGTTACTTCTGCAGTAGATGTAGGAGGTTTTTCAGTATTACCTAATTTTATATACTCTTTCCAAGGACCTAATCGTTACTTTAACTTAGGAGCAGAAGCAAAATTTAGGCTGCAAAATGCCTCAAAGTTCACCAATTATCACAATGAAATGTCAATGTCTATTGGACCATATATGCGTTTTGGAGATGCTTTTTATGCTGTTATGCGTTTCAATTGGATGGGATTCTCTTTAGGGGTAAGTTATGATATTAATATTTCTGATTTAACAGCCGCTTCTAGTGGTAATGGAGGCTACGAGTTGATGATAGGTTATTTCGGTAATTTCGGAGCCAATCCTTCAAGAAGTCATAGTGTAAGGTTTAATTAAGTACGTCACTAAACTTCAGCTCGACTAAAACTATCTTCCTTTGTGGTTTAAAAATGCTTTGCTTATTTAAGTATTAAAAACAATTTCTTTATTGCCGTAATCTATCACAGCTTTGTAATCGGCTAAAATATCGCTACCTAAAACACCATCAATTAAAGGAAGTGCTAACTTTTCATACGATTGATTTACATGCGATAAATTCAGAATGGTTGCTTCGTAATTTAGAATATCAAGTGTGTTGATGGTCAATTTTTCCAAATTTACTTTTTTACTACTCATCGTATTGGTGCCTAAACCGGTAGAAAGCCTGTCATGTTCCTCAAGCAAACTGTTGTCAACAAATTGTGCAATGCGTTCTTCATCAAAAACACTTCTGGAAGCTCCCGTATCAATAATTACAACCGCTTCTTTACCGTTTATTTTTAGGGTGCTTTGTAAATGAAAACCATCGTCTTCTATGGGCAAAAGATTAAATTTGAGTGTTGTTGGCATAGGGCAGGATGAATTTTGAAAAAAGACCTGTCAGGATTTCAAATCCTGACAGGTCTTTTATGTTTGTTTATAAGGATTTTTTAAAATGTTAAGTGATTGAATTGTAAAGTTCAAATTCGAGGCTTTCGCAGTTTTTGAAAATCAGGAGTTTACTTTCGTAAATGACTGATTTTTAAAACAAGTATAACGAAGAAGTTGGGCTTTACAAACAAACACTAATTAAGCTAAAACGCTATTCAAATCAGCATTCGTCTTCTTCACACCTTCAGCACTTTCAGTTAATTTAGCTTTTTCAGCATCAGATAAATTAATTTCTACAATTTTTTCGATACCGTTTTTACCTAATACGCAAGGAACACCAATG
>DATGOR010000136.1:0-12570 GCA_035305805.1 Vicingaceae bacterium
ATTTCTCCAATGAGTTAAAAAACTTGTCTAAGATTCCTAAAGAATATCAAATAGAGGTGATGACTGAACCTGATATAGCTTTTGAAGATGTAAACTATTGGAAGTCGAAATACTTTGAACTGTTAAGTCAATACAAACAACTCTTAGAATCAAAACTAGAAGATTATTTTAAAAAGGAGTAGCTTTAAACACTCCTTAATCTTCCTTATTAACTAATTTTTGATAAATAGGTTTGCCGGTTTTTATTTCCTTACCAAAAACTTCTACAGCGAAAATTTTGGGGAGCAAACTAACGTGTTCTGCCGTAACAAAAACACGTTCAACCCTTGCAGGTTTGTTGTTTATCATGGTCGCTACATCAGGGTGTCCATTTTTATCTACCGTAATCACAAAGTTCATATCTTTTAATGATACCAATGTAAACATAAATGTATTGGGCCTATCTTTTAGTGGTTTGGATTTTACTCCATAAGCAAATGTTTTTTCAATAGATTTTAACGCTCTTTTTTGTCCTTGTTCCTGATACCTTCTCCAAAAAACATCTACCGGATTTTTATCGTCTAAATTACCGGTTGCATCTATGTTGGCAGCATAAACAACGGTATTTGTATTAAAACTTTTTTGAATGTAAAAAAGCATGTTTTTATCCTTAGGTATAGGATATCCATCAAATACTTTTATTCTACTTTCGTAAGTATCTGAGTTGAAACCAAAAGAAGTCAATAAAATAAAAGCAATGGAATAAACAAATTTTTTAAGCATAAAATTAATGGTTTTCTTTTTTTGAAAGTTCTACCCTGCAATGATTGAGCCGTTGTATAGCAGTAATATTAGAAAGTACTGCCACTAAAGTAACCGGAAGTGTGAAAATAGTAATATTTTCAAATAATATTAATGGGAAACCATCAATTTTAATAGGAGTGATATTGCCAAAAAAGTAATAAAAAATTCCACAAAACATAGCAGAGGCACCAATAGTTACTACCCTTGCCGGACGTTGCATCATTCCTACCGAACAATCAATGCCTAAACCTTCAGCTCTGGCTCTAGTGTAACTTACCATCATAGAACCAATTAGGGCAATAAAAGCAAACAAAGAACTTAAAAAGAAACTGTGAGCTACTAAGTAATAACAAATTCCAAGAAACATTACCATCTCGCTATATCTGTCTAAAACTGAATCGTACAACGCACCAAATTTACTCGACATATTTCCTACCCTTGCCAAACGTCCATCAATCATATCAAATAAACCGGCTATAAGTATAGTAAAACCTCCCCAACCTACGTAAGTCATATCTGAACGGTCGGCATGTTTAGCTCCTATAATAAAAATAATGGCAGCAACAATGTTTAGGATTAATCCAAAAGAAGTAATCATGTTGGGGGTTACTCCTAATTTTACAAGCAGCTTAATTAGCGGGTTAATAATGGTATAGATTACTTTTTGAGCCTTAATTTCTTCTGCCATTGGATGAGAATTTCTCTTTTTTTATAAAAGCAAAAGTAAAAAAGTTTTTGTTAGTACAGCCGATTTTTTTTATTGAGGTCGTTGGTGCTTCCATCTTCTGTGCGACCAAAGCCACAATTTTGGGGCAGCAATAATATCTTGTTCTAACCTGCGAGTATGTAATTCAGATATTTCTCCTGTGGCTGTTGCTGAAGGGTTTTCGCACAGCATTTCCGCTTCCATCACATAATAACCACGCTGATATTGTTTAACACAAACATATATCACCGGGTAATTGAGTTTTTTCGCAATTAATTCTGTTCCCCAAAATACAGGGGTTTCCTGATTTAAAAAGGTAGTCCAATAAGCATTTTTAGGTGAAGGAGTTTGATCGGCAATAAATGTGGTGGCACTTAATTCATTGGTGTCTTTTAGTGCTAACATTTTACGTAAAGCTTCCTTCATGGCAATAATTTTTACCCCAAATCGAGTTCGTTTGTTATTGATTAAGGTATTAAAATATTTGTTGGATAAAGGTTTGTAGAGAACGTACAGCTGGTAATTAGTGCGATATGCCATTTCTGCACCGCCTAATTCAAAGTTGCCGTAATGCCCCATTACAAAAATGATTTTCTTTCCTTGTTGACTAAGTTCATTAAGCAGTCGAAGGCTTTTTTCATCAAACTTACAACGCTGCATAGCACTTTCTTTACTGATGGTAATACTTTTTATCATCTCTATCATCCAATCGCAAAAAAATTGGTAAAAGCCTTTGCAAATAGTATAAATTTCTTGTTCTGATTTCTCAGGAAAAGAATTTCGTAAGTTATTTAATACTACTTTCTTTCTATAGCCAATTACTCTGAAAACTAAAAAATATAAAGCGTCAGCTACTCGGTACAACACCCAAAAAGGCAGCACAGATATTAAGTATATAAATGGTAATAGTAAATAAAATAAAAGTGCTTGCATAATATTTTGATTGGCTACTTTCAAGCAAAACTAAATGAATATTTTTGTAAAAAAAACAATTCTGTGCAATCATCCAAAAAAATATTTTTAATTGGTTTTATGGGAAGTGGTAAAACTACCATTGGTAAAAAATTAGCAACTAAATTAAAACTTCCGTTTATTGATTTGGATGAAGCCATTGTCCGTCAAGAAAAGAAAAGCATTGTCGAAATTTTTGAGTGTTATGGAGAAGATTATTTCCGAATACAGGAAAAAAAAATGTTAGCTCACATTATTAAAAGTAATGAAGCATTTGTTTTGGCTACAGGTGGTGGAACTCCCTGTTTTTTTGATAATATGGATGTGATGAATCAAACAGGAATTACATTTTACTTAAACTACACACCGGCTTTTTTAACCAGCAGACTTTTGCAAGCCACCCAAAAACGACCACTATTAAAAAATGTGTTGAAAGACAACATGGATAATTTTATTGCTTCTTTACTGAAAGAAAGGGAAATGTTTTATAAAAAAAGTCAATTTACCATTTCTAAAATTAATCCTAACCCCAGCGATTTTTTAACATTTTTTAAACCGACTGATTAACATTCTTTAACAGCATCAACCTAACTTACAGCGAATTGAGAGCGTTTATAATGACGAACTTTGTATTGTCAAACCAAAAACATTAAACGCATGAATACAACTATAAAAACAGCACTGTTTGCAAGTGCATTTGCATTAATGGGAGGTTTTGCTGCTATAGGAGTTTATAAACTCACCGAATCTCCTCAAAAATTATACATTAAAACTACCCCTGAAAGCAGTACTGAAAACCAATTGGTCGCCAATTACGATTACTCATCACTTACTCCGAGTTTTGAAATGGCGGCAGAAATGTCTTTAAATGCGGTGGTTCACGTTAAAACTTCTTCTACAGTTAATTACAATGTGAGTCCTTTGTATCATTTCTTTTACGGAAATCAAACACCTCCACAAGAACAAGTGAAGGGAGCAGGTTCCGGAGTAATTATTTCCAATGATGGTTATATTGTTACCAACAATCACGTAATTGACAGAGCAGATGAAATTCAGATAACCCTGAACAACAAAAAAACATATACAGCAGAAGTAATTGGCACAGACCCATCAACAGATTTGGCATTGTTAAAAATTGATGAAAATGATTTGCCTTTTATGTCCTTCGGAAACTCCAACGATTTAAAAGTAGGAGAGTGGGTGTTGGCCGTAGGTAATCCGTTTAATTTAACATCTACAGTAACTGCAGGAATTGTAAGTGCCAAAGGAAGAGATATTAATATTCTTAGAAGCGATCCTTTTTCAGGAAGCACGGCAGTGGAAGCTTTTATACAAACAGATGCAGCTGTAAATCCGGGAAATAGTGGAGGTGCTTTAGTTAATGTTAAAGGAGAATTGGTAGGTATTAATGCCGCTATAAAATCAAACACAGGTTCATTTGCAGGTTATTCTTTTGCAATTCCTGCCAACATTGTCCGTAAAGTAGTGGAAGATTTAAGAGAATATGGTAGCGTTCAGCGAGCTTTTATTGGAGTAAATATTCGTGGAATAGATGAAGAGTTAGCTAAAGAAGAAAATCTTGCTGATTTGAATGGGGTTTATATCACAGGGGTTACTGATAATGGTTCAGCAGCACAAGCCGGTATTGAATCCGGTGATGTAATTAAAAAAATAAATGGAAAAAAAATAAACGATGTACCTGAACTACAAGAACAACTAAGTCAATTCCGACCAGGGGATAACATTATTATTACTATCACTAGAGACGGAAAAGAAAAAGAGTTTCCTATAACATTGAAAAATTTTGATGGTACAGAAAAAATTATTTCAAAAGAAACCACCTCTGTATTTAAAACCTTAGGAGCTACTTTTGAGGAAGCTGATAAAGAGCTACTCAAAAAATTAAAATTAAAAAATGGAGTAGTGGTAAAAGAACTTTTTAATGGTCAACTGAGAAATGTTGGAGTACGAAAAGGGTATGTGATTACCAAAATAAATCAAACACCCATTAAATCTGTTGATGAGATGGTTGAAATATTAAGTAATAGCAAAAACAAAGGGGTTTTGATAGAAGGTTTGTATGAAAATGGAAGAAGAGAATTTTATGGTTTTGGAATGAAATAAGATTAGTTTTCTTTCATAAAAAAAGAGGTCGGTAATTTGCCGACCTCTTTTTTGTTTAATTAATTTGTCTAATCAACATTCCGGGATACAAGCCTGCTTTTGAACCAATAAAATGAGTTTCATTAATGTCTTGTTTATTTATTTCTTCTTCATTCACATCTTCCGGTACATAAGTGTTATCCCAAATCATCCCTTTTTTTACACGGATTACACTTTTTCTTTTATAGCTGATTTTACCATTTTCATCCATAACTTGCTCTAGTACTTCATACTTATCATTGGGCTCCAACCCTTCTTTCAATCCAATTTTAGCAGTAAGTGGATCAACACTGGTTAATGGTGTTTTAGTTCTAAACTCTTCGTATTTACGTTGCAGTTTTGCAATGGCCTTATCTACTGCTTTAATGGTAGCAATGTAAATTAACTCTTCATCGGTTTTACTAGTAAATATTGAAGACTGTAAATCTGCCCAAGCATCTTCGTACCCTACAAGTTTTAATTTAAATAAACCGGTATTTTCAAATGCTTTAATTTTTTCAGGATCTAAATTATTTTTATCTACCCACATATTGTTATAAAAAACTGCTGCTACAGAATCATTCCATTCTAAACGATATAAGTAAGAGGTGGTTTTAATGATGTATCCTTTTCCGGCAATAGTAGCTCCTGCATCTACCACATCAAGTGTGTTAACAATAGCACTACCACCAGGAATATAAGAAGCTCCTAATTTTGCCCATCCTGCTGCTTTACTTACTTTTTCAGCAACTTCCTCTTTATTAGTAAACTTAAAATCATTAATAATTACATAAGTGTTTCCTATTAATTCCTCACCGGCATCAGCTAATATTGCCTCACCTCTTTCCAGTTTTGCCGCCACCATTTTATCTTGAACAGTTGCATTGTACTCTCCTCTGTCTTGTATTAGGCTCATATCAAATGCTCCCTCTTTACTTCGGTTAAACCATTTTGCTACTAAATCTTTGGCAACATTATTTTTTTCTAAATAGGCAGTAATTTCTGCAGAACGGTCTTTAACATAACCTGTTGCATCTATTAAATAAGGCCCTATGTTATGGTCATTAAACTTTTCTGATAAAGGGGTGTTTCCAAAAGCATTTAAAATTACTTGAAAGTGTTCTCGTTGATTGTCGTTAATCATTAAAGTGTAAAGTGAACTTCTACGGTATTTAAAAATATCGTTTTCTTGCTCAGTTTTACTCACTTTTGTAGGGCTTTCAGTAGAAGAGCTAGGTGAGTAACTTTCTTCTACTAAAGAGAGTTCAGAACTATTGTTAACAAAGCCTTCTTTTAACATGGCTTGATAAATATCTTCTCTACGGTTATTTAATCCGGCATATTTTGAGGTAGTAGTTTCTGTTGCAGGAGCGGGATATTTTTTTGCAAATATGCTGGTTTTAATACTTTTTGCTAACAACCAATTTTCTTGTTCAACAGCCTGTTTTTGTTGTTCTTCTAAAGTTTTTACTTCCGAAACAACTACAGAATCTTCTTGCCAAGGTTCTTTAGTTAAACCATAAGTGGAAGAGTTTCTTTTATCAATTTCATCTTGAATCACTTTAGCAAGTCGATACTGATTATTATCGACTGCTTTCATTTTCATGGATTTTAGTTCTTCCATGGAGTAAAAACTTTGAGCCTTCATTCCATTCGATAAAAGAATGGTAAAAAACGGTAATATATATAGTAATGCTTTTTTCATAGTAGTAATCTATTGTTTATTTGCGAAGTTTAAATAATTATTTGTATTTTCTTTTAACTCTCGACCATGACAGACCAAAACGATAGGCTGGCATGTATTCATAACTATGAGCCAAACTCAAGTTTAGTTCAAAGAACAATCCTATGTTTCTTTCTTGTTTAAAAAAGAGATGACTTCCTAGTTTGTAAACTACAGGGAGGTAGGTTTCACCATCATCATCCAATCCAAAGCCAATCCCAAGTGAAGTATAAGGAAGTAAAATGGCATCAAAATCTGCAAAAGCCGTCATCTGAGGGCCTACACTTAAATCTATGTAATCTCCAAAAGTGAAATCGTAAAACATTCCACCAGCCAAATACTTGTTTACCCACCAACGGCTATTGGCAAAATGATAGCTCATTACAAATTCAGAGTAAGTTTCACCAAAATAAGTTTCATTTACCGATTTAAATCCTATTCCAAATTGACCAATTACTTTTTCATTAAAAGCATATTCTGTAAGTGGAAGAGTTGGTTTTTTATTTTTTGACTTTGACGAATTTGTAGTAGAAATATCATTAGTCAGCAATGTGTTGCTAGTTTTGTTAGAGGAGTTATCTACTACCTCTCCATATTTAACATCTTGCAATGCCTTTACCTCATTCTCTATAGCAATAACCCTGTCGTAATCTTCATTAAAAACAGCAATTTGCTTATCTTCCTCTAGTTCACTCAGCCTTTTGTTTTTATTTTCATAAAACTGAATTTCTTTTTTTAAAGCTTCAATTTCTTTTTTATTATTGTTTTCAATAGCTGTTTGAAGCTTTCCATTTAGTTCTTGAAGTATTGGTGTTTCTTGTGCTTGAAGCCAAAAGGAACCCATCATCAATACTAAAAATACCGTAATTTTCTTAAATGTCATTGTTAGTTAGTGTGTTATCAAATTGGCTGCGAAAGTATAAAAGTAGATTTGATAATAAAAAAAGAAATTGAGTAATGAATTGAGTAATTTTATTAAAAACCACCTAACTACCATAAAATCAGTTTCAATAATGTTAATAAAAAAACTGTTGATATGTTTTAAAAAAAAACAAAAACAAGGGAGTAGTAGTTGAAGGTAGTTGTTAATTTTGCAGCTTTGAAAAAAACAATATATGATTAGCTTTTTTAAATCTAAAAATAACAGCATTATTGCTGTAGAGCACTATTCCAATTTCAACAACGAAACCATAGAAAAATTAAATTGGTTACTTGCTGCGGAGATAATTAACCAAGAAGAGGTAAGTGGTATTTTTATCGGACCTAGAGCCGAAATGGTTTCGCCTTGGAGCACCAATGCGGTTGAAATTACGCAGAACATGTCTATAGAAGATATTACCCGTATGGAAGAATTTTTCATTGCTGAAAATGAAAATACTCCTTATGATGCTATGTTACAAGTGATGTATAAAACCTTAAATCAATCTCTTTTTACCGTAAATGTAAAACCGGAACCGGTAAAATACATTGATGATATTGCTAGTTACAACAAAGAAGAAGGTTTAGCATTAAGTGATGATGAAGTTGCTTATTTAGAAGAAGTAAGTAAAAAAAACAAGAGGAAACTTACTGATAGCGAAGTGTTTGGTTTTTCTCAAGTAAACTCAGAACATTGTCGTCATAAAATATTTAACGGCACTTTTGTAATTGACGGAAAAGAAAAACCTGATTCACTGTTTAGCTTAATTAGAAAAACCTCCCAAAAAAATCCAAATACCATTGTTTCAGCCTATAAAGACAATGTAAGTTTTGTTCAAGGACCTAAAGCCATGCAGTTTGCCCCAAAAACACAAAACAAAGCCGATTTTTTTGAAACTTCTGAAATTGATACGGTTTTATCCTTAAAAGCAGAAACACATAACTTCCCAACTACCGTAGAACCTTTTAACGGTGCTGCAACGGGGTCGGGAGGAGAAATAAGAGATAGAATGGCTGGCGGAAAGGCTAGTGTGCCTATGGCAGGAACTGCCGTTTATATGACTGCTTATTCTCGATTAGAAAAAGATAGAAATTGGGAGAAGGCGATGGACGAAAGAAAATGGCTTTACCAATCGCCTTTAGATATTTTGATTAAAGCATCCAACGGAGCATCCGATTTTGGAAATAAATTCGGACAACCATTAATCAACGGTTCTGTATTAACTTTTGAGCATAACGAAAATGGTAAAAAATTCGGTTTTGATAAAGTAATTATGCTTGCCGGAGGTATAGGCTATGCCAGAAAAGACCACGCTCAAAAAAATACACCTCAAAAAGGAGATAAAATTGTGGTGTTGGGTGGCGATAATTACCGAATTGGTATGGGTGGAAGTGCTGTTTCTTCAGTAGCAACAGGCGAATATAGCAATGCCATAGAATTAAATGCTATCCAGCGTTCTAATCCCGAAATGCAAAAAAGAGTTTCTAATGCCATTAGAGCTTTTGCTGAATCATCTAAAAACCCAATTATTTCTATTCACGATCATGGTGCCGGAGGACATTTAAACTGTCTTTCTGAATTAGTAGAAGAAGTGGGTGGAACCATCGATTTACACCAATTACCAGTTGGTGACCCAACACTTTCTGCCAAAGAAATTGTTGGAAATGAATCGCAAGAAAGAATGGGGTTAGTTATTAAAGCTGAAGATGTTGCTTTATTAGAAGAAATTTGTAAAAGAGAAAGAGCCCCTATTTATGTGGTGGGAGAAATTACTGGCGACCATGTGTTTAAGTTTGAAGATAATAAAACCAACGAACATCCTATCAATTTAAAAATTGAGGATATGTTTGGCAAACCACCAAAAACCATTATTGAGGACAAAAATATCGCAGTAAAATACCATGAAGTTGATTACGAATCTAATAAAATAAGAGAGTATATTAAGCAAGTACTTCAGTTAGAAGCTGTGGCGTGTAAAGATTGGTTAACTAATAAAGTTGATAGATCAGTTACCGGTAAGGTAGCCAAACAACAAACTGTTGGCGAAATCCAATTACCATTGAATAATTTAGGTGCTGTAGCTATTGACTTCAAAGGAGAAAAAGGTATTGCAACTGCTTTAGGGCACGCACCTGTTGCGGCATTAGTAAACCCTAAAAACGGAAGTAAATTAGCCATAGCCGAAGCATTAACTAATTTGGTTTGGGCACCATTAGAAGAAGGTATAAAATCAGTTTCTTTAAGTGCCAATTGGATGTGGCCTTCTAAAAATGAAGGGGAAGATGCTCGTTTGTACGATGCAGTTGAAGCGGTTAGTGATTTTGCATGCGAGTTAGGAATTAATATTCCTACAGGAAAAGATTCACTTTCGATGGTGCAAAAATATCCCGATAATGAAAAAGTTTATGCTCCGGGAACAGTAATTATAACAGCATCAGGTGCAGTAAGTAATATCAAGCAAATAGTTGAACCACGCTTAGTAAATGATGAAAATACAGTACTAATTTACATTGATTTCTCTAATCATAAATTTGAATTAGGTGGCTCTTCTTTTGCTCAAATAGTCAATAAACTTGGAAGAAACACACCATCAGTAAATGATGCTAATTATTTTGCTAATGCATTTAACACCTTACAACATTTAATCAAAGAAAATAAAGTATTGGCCGGTCATGATATTTCTGCCGGAGGATTGATTACTGCTTTGTTAGAAATGAATTTTCCTAACGAAAAAGGTGGCTTAAACATTAACTTAAATGCCTTTGACGAAACAGAAATGTTAAAAATTCTTTTTGCAGAAAATCCGGCTGTTATTATACAAGTAAAAGACGATGGGCAAAAAATTGTTTCTGAACTAGGGAAAAAAGGCGTACATGCATCTATTATTGGAAGTATTTCCAATGAAAGAAAGTTAAATATTCGATTAAAAGAAGCTCAACTTTCATTAGATATTGATGAGTTGCGAGACGTTTGGTTTAAAACTTCTTATTTATTAGATAGTCATCAAACTAAAAAAGAGTTAGCCAAACAACGTTTTGAAAACTATAAAAAAGAAATTCTTACCTTCTCTTTTCCTACCCACTTTACAGGGAAGTTAGCCGATTATGGCATTGCTCATGGCAGAAAAACATCAACCGGATTTAAAGCAGCCATTATTAGAGAAAAAGGTGTAAATGGAGATAGAGAGATGGCATATTCTTTATTTTTAGCAGGGTTTGATGTTAAAGACATTCACATGACAGACTTAATTTCCGGAAAAGAAGATTTAAGTGATGTTAATATGATAGTTTTTGTTGGAGGATTTTCTAATTCGGATGTGTTGGGGTCTGCAAAAGGTTGGGCTGGAGCATTTTTATACAATCCTAAAGCAAAAGAAGCACTGGATAATTTCTACCAAAGAGAAGATACATTAAGTTTGGGTGTTTGTAACGGTTGTCAGCTAATGATGGAGTTAGGACTTATTAAGTCTAAAGGAAAAACTCAAGCAATGGCACATAATGAGTCAGGGAAATTTGAGTCGGCTTATTTGAATGTAGAAGTACCTCAAAACAATGCGGTAATGCTTTCTACATTAAGTGGTTCTAAGTTAGGAATATGGATTGCTCACGGTGAAGGAAAATTTATTTTTGAAGATAGCGAAAAAGAATATAATATTGCAATGAAATACAGTTCAGCAAATTACCCTGCCAATCCGAATGGTTCGGATTATAATACGGCAGGAATTGTTTCTGACTGTGGAAGACATTTAGCAATGATGCCGCATTTAGAGCGAACAATTTTCCCATGGCAAGCCGCTTATTATCCTATGGATAAAAAAGCAGATGATGTTACACCATGGATAGAAGCCTTTGTTAACGCAAGAAAATGGGTAGAATCTAATCAAAAATGAGCATAAAAATTCCTTTCATATTGTTTCTTATTTTCTGCTGCAGCTTTGCTTCAACAGCACAAACACCTGATGAACTCAAAATAGCTTTGTCGGGAGAGGTGAGTGAATATTTTTCGGAAGAAAGTATGGAAGGGGTGAGTATAAAACTGACAGAAAATGGCAATTACGTTCATAATGTAATTTCTGATAAAAAAGGAAGGTACGAATTGTTGGTAGATTACGAGAAAGAATACATTGTTTTGTATGAAAAAGCCGGATTTGTTCCCAAAAAAGTAATTGTGAATACCAAGGGAATTCCGCCTGATAAAAGAAACAGCGTAAACGATTTGTTTGTAGAAATGACCTTGTTTGCTAAACACAAAGACCTTAATGTCTCATTTTTAGACAAACCTATTGGTAAAGCCATTTATGATTCTAAAACTCGTGAATTAGATTGGGACATGGGATATACTGCACCTATCGCACAAAAACTGAATCAGGTATTGGCAGATTTCAAAGCCAAAGAAGCACAAAGGGAACTACAAGAAAAGTTGAATGCTCAGAAATATGCTGAAGCTATGAAGATTGGAGACAAAGCCCTCTTTTCGCAAGACTTTGATAATGCAAAAATCAATTACCAGGCAGCCTTAGCTATTTACCCTGACAAAGAAGAACCCAAGCAAAAACTCCAGTTACTAGAAGATGCTTTAAAAAAGAAAGAAGAAGCTGAAAGATTAGAAGCAGAAGCAAAAGCAAAGGCAGAAGCAGAGGCAAAAGCTAAAGCGGAAGCAGAAGCTGCGGCAAAAAAAGCCGAAGAAGAACGTTTAGCCAAAGAAAAAGCGGAAGCAGAGGCGAAAGCCAAAGCAGAAGCAGAAGCAAAAGCCAAGGCAGAAGCTGAAGCTGCTGCAAAAAAAGCTGAAGAAGAACGTTTAGCCAAAGAAAAAGCTGAAGCGGAAGCAAAAGCTAAAGCAGAAGCTGAGGCAAAAGCTAAAGCAGAAGCAGAGGCTGCTGCAAAGAAAGAGGAAGAAGAACGTTTAGCGAAAGAAAAAGCGGAAGCAGAAGCGAAAGCAAAGGCAGAAGCCGAGGCAAAAGCCAAAGCAGAAGCGGAAGCTGCTAAAAAGAAAGAGGAAGAAGAGCGTTTAGCCAAAGAAAAAGCTGAAGCGGAAGCAAAAGCAAAGGCAGAAGCGGAGGCAAAAGCCAAGGCAGAAGCAGAAGCCGCTAAAAAGAAAGAAGAGGAAGAACGTCTAGCCAAGGAAAAAGCTGAGGCAGAAGCATTGGCAGCAAAAAAACGTGAGGAAGAAGAAAGGTTAGCCAAAGAAAAAGCCGAAGCAGAGGCGAAATTGAAAGCTGAATTAGAAGCAAAAGCCAAGGAGGAAGAACAAAAGAAAAAAGAGGAAGAAGAACGAATTGCAAAAGAAAAAGCTGAAGCGGAAGCTTTGGCGGCAAAGAAACGTGAAGAGGAAGAAAAGTTAGCCAAA
>DATGOR010000137.1:0-3412 GCA_035305805.1 Vicingaceae bacterium
TTAAAACCATAAAATTATGTTAGATTATTTATTATTCGGAGCTCTGCCTTATGTAGCCTTTACTGTTTTCCTAATAGGATCGATTTATCGCTACACCAAAAAAGGTTTTCAAGTATCATCATTATCTTCTCAGTTCTTAGAAGGAAAAAAATTATTTTTCGGAAGTCAATTCTTCCACTGGGGAATGGTAATGTTATTTTTAGGACATTTAATTGGTTTTTTAATCCCAAGTGCTGTTTTAGCATGGAATGGTTCACCAGTTAGATTGTTAGTTTTAGAATTTTCAGCGTTCGGTTTTGCTTTGTCTTCATTAATTGGATTAGTACTTCTTATAAAAAGACGTGTTACAACCAAAAGAATACAAATGGTATCTAATAAAATGGATTATGTAGTTTATTTAGTTTTGTTAGTTCAAATTATTAGTGGTATTGGTATTGCATACTACGGCAGATGGGGATCTAACTGGTTTGCTTCTGTAATGTCTCCATATTTATACTCTGTTTTTGCTTTTAATCCTAATGTGGATGTAATTGCTCAACTTTCTACCAGCAATGCAATGGCTTTATTGATGGTTAAAACACACATTGCATCAGCTTTCTTAATTATTGGCATTATTCCTTTTACTCGATTTGTTCACTTTTTGGTAGCTCCTTTCGATTATATTTGGAGAAAATACCAATTGGTTATTTGGAATTGGAATCACAAAGAAATCAGAACTTCTAGAAATTATTTTCCAGGAAAAAGTAGAGATTTTAAGAATAATTAATCTATCATTTATATTCTCCTTACAAAAAATCCCAATTTAAAAAATAGATTGGGATTTTTTTTGTGTGATGATAATCAGTTATTAGTGTAATTGAAATATTTAATTTAGCCTCATGGACTTGCTAGTCAATGAAAATATTATCTTTTTTTTAGCATTATTACCTGTGGTTGCATTTTTATATGCCGCAGTGGGTCATGGGGGAGCGAGTGGTTATTTAGCTCTAATGGCACTTTTTGGCTTTGCTCCCGAAACCATGAAACCAACAGCTCTTTTGCTGAATTTATTTGTTGCCGGTGTTGCATTTTTGCATTACGCCAAATCGGGTTATTTCAATAAAAAACTTTTTATAGCATTTGCAGTAGCCTCTATTCCACTTTCATTTTTGGGAGGTATGTTAGAAGTTAATGCTCAATTATACAAAAAAATACTTGCCATTTTGTTGATTTTTGCCATTCTAAGATTATTAAATGTTTTTGGTAAAGAAGCTCAAGAAACAAAACCTGTAAAAATTTGGGAAGGTGTTTTAGTTGGTGGAATCATTGGATTTTTCTCAGGATTAATAGGTATTGGTGGCGGAATTATTCTAAGTCCGGTAATTTTATTGATGAAATGGGGGAAAATGAAAGAAGCAGCAGCAGTTTCAGCACTATTTATTTGGGTAAATTCAGCAGCAGGTTTGGCAGGGCAATATAGCAGCGGAGTAAAAATTGATTACCAAGCCTTTGTTTTAGTTGCTATCGCATTAGTTGGTGGTTTTTTAGGTGGCTATTTAGGAAGTAAAAAGTTTAACAACAATTTGCTAAAATACCTATTGGCTGTAGTACTTATCATTGCTGCTGTAAAATTATTTTTCACATAAAAATGCCTCAAACCTAATAAGTTTGAGGCATTTCATCAAGTTGCCATTTTTAAAAAATCAGTAAGTGCATAAATTACATTATTAAAAACAAACTCAATAAATGGTGCCTTGTTATGCTTTGTTTGAGCCATTTCTAATGTTTCGTAATAATGCAAACGACTGTCTTTTTCACTACTGATGTTAGTTATTGGATAACCTGCTTGCATCAATACTAAATTCATTACCAAGCGTGCTGTTCTTCCATTTCCATCAATAAAAGGATGAATAGTAACCAATCTTTCATGCATTTCTGCTGCCAAAACAATGGGGTGCATTCTTGATTTATTTTCATTGTAAAACAAAAAATAATCTTCCATTAGTTTAGACAATAAATAAGGCTCTGGCGGGAAATGCTTACTCCCTGAAATTCTCACATTAACATCTCGGTATTTTCCGGCATTTTCTTTATCTATACCTCGCAAAATTAACCCATGAATTTGTTTGACTAAATACTCATTTATTAGTGTTTTATTTTCCACCAACTCAAAAAGCATATCAATAGCTTCGGCATGATTTACTGTTTCAAAATGTTCTCGAACAGATTTGCCACTAATTGTCAACCCTTTTTCAATAACCAAAGCAGTTTCTTTAAGGGTCATAGTATTGCCCTCAATCCTATTACTATCATAAGTATATTCCACTTTGTAGTAATCCATCAACTTAGCTAAATGAGCTTTAGATAACGGTCTTTTTTGGTCTAGCTGAGCTTTAAGTTCATCCGCTTGTTTAATTAAAGTAGTATTATTAAACGATTTGGACTTGTATGCTACCCTACTCTCTGCCAACTGCAAGGCTTCTAAACCATATTCTTCATCTTTAATTTCTTGATAAATTTTTTCACTTAGCCATTGCAAAACAAGCTTTTTAGCATCTATACCATAATAATTGGCAATGGTTTCTAATTGAGTTTTAGATGGCGTTCTACTTCCGTTTTCGTACCTGCTAAATAAAGTATAATCAATACCAATTGCCTCCGAAACTTCTTTCAGAGAAAGGTTTTTACTCAACCTAGCATCTTTCAATAATTTAGCAATTGTGAACATCTCAATCAATTTATTTTACAAATTTAGTCATTTTTTTTCAAACATTGACATATTTTGTCAATTTTATTCAACAAATTAATGACATTTATCATAATTAAATCAATTGTAAAAGTCTAACTTTGTTATCAAATGTTACAAAAACATACATACTACATGCTTTCTCGCATAAAAGCTCCTGCTTGTTATAAGAACATTAAGCAGCGAGATCCTTTATCATAGTCTTTATAAGAAAACGCCAAATACTGCGTTACGCTCGTTTTTAATTGCAATCATTTACAAAAGTAAACTCCTGACAATTAAAAACTTCACAAGCCTTGTCTATGACATTTTCTTATGAAAGACTCAAAAAAAGAAATTTTCTTGCAGACTCATCAAAATATCTTTTTTCAATCACATTTTATTTTCAATTCAATTAATCATTAAAGCTGAATATTGTTCGGTTAAATAAAAAATAAACACATGAAACACAAAACCATTATAGAACCTTTTAAAATTAAGTCGGTAGAACCCATTTGTATGTCCACCGAAGAAGAAAGAAAAGCATTTTTAAAAAAAGCACATTATAACACATTCTTACTCCAATCGGAACAAGTAATTATAGATTTTCTTACCGATAGCGGTACCTCAGCAATGAGTGCCGAACAATGGGCAGGCATTATGCGTGGCGATGAATCTTATGCCGGTTCTAAATCTTGGGAACGCATG
>DATGOR010000138.1:0-6317 GCA_035305805.1 Vicingaceae bacterium
AATGTAGTGCAAAAAAAGAAACATTTTTTAATTTATTATAGGGACTTTAAACAACTTCATTATTAAACTAACAATTTTACAAATGAAAAAATCCATATTAACCTTTGCAGGCTTGCTATTCGGAAGTTTTTTATTCGCCCAACAAGCTTTTGTAACTAATAGCCTGGAAGAAAAACTTACACAATCTAGCGACAATCAGTATTTAAAAGTGAATTTGATTTTTAAAAGTCAAGTAGATTTTGTTCAATTAAATACTCAATTTAAAGAAAATAATACTCCGCTAGCTGTAAGAGCAAAAAAAGTGATGCAATTGGCTATGGATATGGCCGAAGTTGAGCAGCAACAAATTATGCAGCAACTACGGCCTAGTTTTTCTAAAATAAAAAGCATCAAACAGTTTTGGTTAATTAATATGATGACTGTAGAAGCACAAAAATCAGTCATACAACAATTAATTAACCATCCACTTATTGAATATGTTGAAGAGTTTGATTATTTCTATTCTAAACCTATACAGGTAGAAAAAGCTACTACACAAAAATCTATTAATGGAATTGAGCCGGGATTGGCAGCAATTAACGCTCCTGCATTATGGGCTATGGGATATACCGGAAAAGCTCGTAAATTTTTTAGTATAGACACAGGTGTTTGGCCTACTCATCCTGCCATTAGTGATGCTTGGTTGGGGAATTATCAACCATTACCACAAGCATGGCATGCTGTTGATTCGCCATTTCCTGTAGATAAATCTAGTAGTCATGGAACGCACACTACCGGAACAGTTTTAGGGCTAGAAAAAGCAACCAACGACACCATTGGAGTTGCATTTAACGCTTATTTTATGGCGGCCGATCCTATTGTTGATAATATTGCGTTAATTAAACCATTACCTGATTATATTGAAGTGTTTGAATTTGCACTTAACCCTGATGGTGACACATCTACTACTCATGATATTCCGGATGCGATTAACAATTCTTGGGGAATAGCTACACATAACGATACTACTATTTGTGCCGGTTACGTTACACAGATGTTTGATGCGATAGAAGCAGCCGGAATTGCCAATGTATTTTCTGCAGGAAATGAAGGTCCCGGAGCAACTACTATTGGGCAGCCACAATACGTTTCTACAGGCTTGGTAAATACTTTTACAGTGGGTGCTTTAAATGGTGCAAATACTTCTTTCCCAATAGCTAATTTCTCCAGCAGAGGACCATCACCTTGTCCGGGTTTAACAGGTTCTTTACAAATAAAACCTGAAGTAGCAGCTCCGGGTGTTAATGTTCGTTCTGCCGTTGACAATAACAATTATGCTTCGTATAGTGGAACTTCCATGGCAGGACCACATGCCACAGGTGCGGTTTTATTGTTAAAAGAGGCTTTTCCTAATGTTAGTGGAGAGGATATTTTGTTGGCTTTATATTACTCAGCCATAGATTTAGGAGACCCGGGTGAAGATAATACCTACGGCATGGGAATGATAGATGTTTTGGCAGCTTACAATTATTTAGCTCAAACTCATACCCCCACACCGCCTAACGCCATTCCTTATGATTTGGCTATTACAGAGGTGGTTTCCCCTAATAATGCCATTTTTTGTCAATCGGATGTAACGCCTTATGTTGTTGTAAAAAATACCGGAGACAGTACCATTAATAACGTGTATTTCACCTATCAATTGAACCAAGAAGGAGAGCATTACGACACCCTAAATCGAGTGTTGCAAGCCGGAGATACGGCACATGTGATATTGCCAACAATAACGGCTTTATCAACAGGGAATTATGAATTAATTATTCGAGCAGATTTGGATTCTTCTATTACGGAATTAGATATAATTAATAATCAACGTGCCTTCCGTTTTGATATTAGAGAAACAACAGCAACATTGCCCTTTTATGAAGGTTTTGAAAGTACACAGTTGGATAGTTCTTCATGGCTTAGACTCAATCCCGATGCAAAAATTACTTGGGATACGATAGCCACTCAAGGACTACCAAATAGTTTGTTTTCAGCATACATCAATTTATACAATTACTCACCTCGACAAGGGCAAAAAGATGCTATCGTTACCCCAAAAATAAAATTACCGCTTCGAGATTCAATTTATATTAAGTTTGATGTTGCTTACCAAATGATTCATAACGTGGTTGCTGATACCTTAGTGGTTTTAATTTCAGACGATTGTGGTACTACTTTTAATGAAATATATAGAAAAGAAGGAGCCAACCTCCAAACAAAAGATACGCTTACAGGGAATTTTATTCCAGAATATGCTTCTCATTGGAGAACTGATTACATCGATATTTCAGCGTATGGTGGAAGTGACGTATTAATTAGGTTTGAAAGTAGAAATAGACAAGGAAACAACTTGTTTTTAGATAATATTTGGGTCTATCAAGGAGTAGAACCTGTTGCCGTAGAGGAAAATAAATTATTAAATGAGGTAAAAATTTATCCCAACCCATCTAATAATACTTTAACCCTAGAGTTAGGAACCAATAGTTTAACTAATGCTTCTTATCAGTTAATAGATATGACAGGTAGAATAGTAAAAGCAAATACTATTTATCAAAATCGTACATTCATCCATGTAGCAGATTTAACAAATGGAATTTATTTTGTTAACGTTGTTAATGAGCATGGCAATAAAGTCTTAAAATTGGTAAAAAACTAAGAAAATATGCGTTGGAATAAGTGGTTTTATTTATTTTTTGCAGCCTTTATGCTTTTTTCGTTGGATGCTTGTTCTCAAAAAGCAACAAAGCAAGTAAAGCAACGTGAAAAAATGTTGGAAAAACAAAAAGAAGAAAAGAAAAAGGCACAGGAAAAATCCATAGAAGAAGCTAAGGAAAGACACATGAATATCCAAACCAAAGCGACCAAAAAACGGATGAAGAAATCTGCTAAAAAAGCAGCAAAAGCAAGAGGCGAAAAGAAAAAGTTCTTTTTATTTCGAATATTCAGTAAAGATTAAACAATGTATCCCGAACGTTTAAATATAAAAGCATGGGCAGAAGAAGACAGGCCTAGGGAAAAGCTCTTAAACAAAGGGCGAAATGCTCTTTCTGATGCAGAACTTATTGCTATACTAATTGGTTCGGGAAATAGAAATGAAACAGCAGTAGAACTATCCAAACGCATTTTAGCTTCTATTGAAAATGATTTGAATAAGTTAGGAAGAATGTCCATCAAAGAGTTGATGCAGTTTAAAGGGATAGGAGAGGCTAAAGCCATAAGTATTGCTGCTGCTTTGGAATTGGGAAGAAGGCGAAAATCTACCGATGCGGCTTTAAAGAAAAACATTAGTTCCAGCAAAGATGCTTTTGATGAAATGGTAGGAGTAATGACCGATTTGCCTCACGAAGAGTTTTGGGTAATGTACCTCGATAGAAGAAATGCGGTAATCAAAAAAATGAATGTAAGTAAGGGGGGTGTTACCGGAACAGTTGCTGACTCTAAAATTATTTTTAAAGAAGCCATTCAATTATTGGCTTCGGCAGTTATTTTATTACACAATCATCCTTCGGGTAATTTAAAACCTAGCGATGCAGACATTCAACTGACAAAAAAAATGGTAGAAATAGGAAAAATAATGGAAACACCTGTGTTGGACCATTTAATTATTACCGATAAAGGATATTTTAGTTTTTCTGACCAAGGATTGATGTAAATCATTGACATGATACTAGTTTATACGCACAAAATAACTCCACGGATAAGTTATATATTCCAAACTATTTTTGAAGATATTCTCCAGAACACCCTATCTATTACAGACGATATTGATTTTTACTTAGCTTGTAAAACACCCAAAATAGCTTACTCTACCCAAAAAATTGACGAGGGATTATTTTTTCCATCTACTGAGTTGTTGTTTGACAAAGGAATTAAATCGTTGGAAACAATTCCTGTATTACAGCAAGATAAAACGGTTGGGATTTTTCCGGTAGAAGATAGTAATACAGGTTTTAATTTTGATGTGTTTGCTGCTGCATTTTATTTAATTACACGCTACGAAGAATATTTGCCACATCAAACCGATGATCACCAGAGGTTTTTGGCTCACCAAAGTTTTGCAGCTAGGAATAACTGCTTACATTTGCCAATGGTAAATTATTGGGCAAGCCGCTTGCTTGATGTTCTTCAAAAATCATTTCCAACTACTGTTTTTAATCCCCAAAAATTTGAATTTTTGACGACATTGGATATTGATAACGCTTTTGCTTATAAAAACAAAGGATTTTTAAGAACAACAGCATCATTAATTAAAGCATCAGTAAAACCAAAAATGCTGAAAAACAGAATTGATGTATTGTGTGATAAAATAGCAGACCCTTATAATACGTTCGATTATCAGGAAGAAATCCATCAACAATACCAAGTAAAACCAATTTATTTCTTTTTAGTAGGCGATTATGCTACTTACGATAAAAATATTCATTATCAAAATGAAGCATTTCGCCATTTAATAAAAAAAATAGCCATCGCTAATCAAGTAGGTTTGCATCCATCATACCTTTCTAATAAAGCTCCACAGCAATTTTCCAAAGAAAAAAAACGATTAGAAGAAATTGTTGGTCAACCCATTCATAAAAGCCGGCAACATTATTTAATGTTAAAATTTCCAATTACTTATGAAACGTTAATTAAAAACAATATCAAAGAAGATTTTAGTTTAGGATATGCCGAAACTCCTGGATTTAGAGCCTCCATTGCAGCTACCTTTTATTTTTACGATTTATTAAACGAAGAAAAAACAAGTTTAAAAATCACTCCATTTTGTTGGATGGAAGCCACCGCAAAATATTATCAAAAATTAACTCCGGATCAAGCTATAGAAGAATTGAATGAGCTAATAAAAACGCTTCAGAAAGTAAAAGGAAAAATGGTAACTGTATGGCACAACGAATCTTTATCGGATAAAGAAGAATGGAAAGGTTGGAGAAAAGTATATGAACACCTCTTGCTAGAAGCAAAAAAAGGTATAAATTAGCAACCGTTAGAAAGATTTAGGATTTACGATTTTTGAATGGAACAACATCATTAATAAATTTACAATAAAAAAGTAACCATGAAAATAAACAACTTAGGAGCTGGGAATAGTATTTTTAATCAATTTATAGCTGAAATTAGAAATGTTGATGTTCAGGGTGATAGTATGCGTTTTAGAAGAAATTGTGAGCGATTAGGTGAAATTTTTGCTTACGAAATCAGTAAAACATTGGATTATCAATTACAAGAAATAACCACTCCTTTAGGGGTTGCTGACATGAAATTACCTAAAGAACAACCGGTATTGGCAACCATTTTAAGAGCAGGATTGCCATTACATCAAGGATTATTGAATTATTATGACGGTGCAGGAAACGCCTTTGTTTCTGCTTACAGAAAACACCATAAAGACGGTTCTTTTGTTATTGAAGCGGAATACATGGCTAGCCCTGATTTAACCGACAAAACAGTTATTTTATCCGATCCTATGTTAGCTTCCGGAGCTTCTATGGTTGAAATTTATAAATTACTTTTAGAAAAAGGAAAACCTAAAAAACTACATATTGTTACACTAATTGCCAGCGTAGAGGGACTAGAGTTTGTTAAAAAAAGATTGCCTGAAGATACCACTATTTGGGTGGGGGCCATTGATGATGAATTAACAGCTCAATCTTATATTGTACCCGGTTTGGGCGATGCCGGAGATTTAGCTTTTGGAGCTAAGGAATAAAAAACAGCATGTTTTTATCCACTTACGAAATACTTATTTTAATTGGATTTAGTGCCACTAAATTTATGTTTGCAGCACTATATTTATTACCCATTCAAAGAATTTATTGGTGGAATTCAGGACTAATATTACTAGTAGGAGGAACAGTAGGAATGACCCTTTTTTACTTTTTAGGACAACAAATTAATTTTCTGATTGATAAATTGTTGAGCAAACGAAAAAGAAAAAAATCTCCTAAAAAAGTCTTTTCCAAAAATAACAGAAGATTTATTTCAGTAAAAAATAAATACGGTTTATGGGGAATTTCATTGCTTACACCTGTGTTATTTTCTATTCCAATTGGGTGTTTTCTTGCCACACGTTTTTATAAAAACAATAGTACTACCTTTGCAGTAATGTTAATAGGAATGGTAGTTTGGACAATTATCATGACTTTTGTAAAAATGATGTTTTGAATAAAACGCCTTTAAAAATAACACTATTAGGAACAGGAACCTCGCAAGGTATTCCTGTAATTGCGTGTAATTGTAAGGTATGTAAATCCGTTGATTCAAGAGACAAAAGATTACGAACTTCCCTTTTAATAGAA
>DATGOR010000139.1:0-4001 GCA_035305805.1 Vicingaceae bacterium
GAAAGTATGGTTCCAAACTGTATGGCAATAGTAAATGTTTTGGTAAAATCATCATCTGCAATGCCCATTAATGAGGAAGTGATGATAAGATGTCCGGTGGAAGAAACCGGTAAAAACTCTGTTAATCCTTCAATAATGGCAAGAATAATAGACTGAAAAATAGACATGGAAATCAGTTAGATTTTTTCATTATTCCCCAACCAACTACCACAAAACCTGCTAATATTACTATCGGTGCTATGATAACACGCTGTGCTGAAAACAGTTCATAGCTAAACTCTTGCGGGTTGTCAGATCCACCTCCAATCATTAACACATAGCCTATTACTAATAAAAGTACACCGGCAATAATGAGTGTATAATTCTTCTTACTGAAAGCAAAATCGTTGTTTATTTTTTGGTTTTCCATGTCGGTTACATTTTTATGGTGAACAAATATAGTGGTTTATTGTTTAGCAAAATGCTAAAAATTAATAAAATCCCACACTTGTTATTTTACAGCATTGTATTTTTTCTTTAACTCATCTACTATCTCAGCTTGTTTCTTAATGTCTGATTTTAGTTGGTCAATATCATTGTTATTAGATTTTATCTGGTCTTTTTTGTCGTCTATGCTTTTCTTTTCTTTCTTCATTTTATCAGCAGTTTTTTCATGCGTTTTATCTAGTTTTTCTTTTTTCTTAGAAAGCTTATCCATATTGCCTTTTCCGCTGTTCATTTCGGTTAAAATTTTCTTTAGCTCTTTGTTGGTTTTTTCCAATGCTTTCTCATTCTTTTTGATATTACCTTCCTGTTTTCTAGTATCTTGCTCTAGTTTTTTGTTATCATCTTCTAGCTTTTTTTGTTTATCTTCTAACTTATGTAGTTCTTTTTCTGCTTTATCTAAGGCTTTAGTAACCACAGGCAACGAAGCGTTTTTAGCAATTTTTATCATTAAAGCCTCTGCATTTTCATATTCAGGAGTTTTGGGTACGAAAACTTCCCCATTTTGCTCAAAGGAAGCGTAGAAATCGGCTTCTTCATTATTGTCGTTATCTACAGCAATATAAACCGTTAGCGGATTTGCTGACACCGATTTTATGAGCACATTTTTCAATACGGCTTCTTTTCTTTTTTCTTCAACAGTACCCCCTTCGGTGGTAGCTTCTGCTAAAAATGCTTTGATGATATCTTTGTGTTTATCGGTAAATAAATTCACTTTCAACGCATGTTTTTTACCATCGTTAAACTTATACGATTCGTTTTCCACTTTAATTTTTTGAGCACTTAAAGAGCTCGTAATGGCAAAAAACAATGCCAACGCAATGATGTTCAGTTTTTTCATATGTAGATTTTATTAAATATGTGTACTTCCTTTTATATTTTATAATTCTTACTCGGCTAGCCCTAACATTGCTCTTAATCTAGGGTGTTGTTCTTTTTCTTTTATTTCGTTTAATATTTCCGTTAACGATTGCTGTACGTTTTTATCTTTGCTAATGTTATTTCTTAACTCTTGTTCTTTTTCAGAACCTGTTTCCACCTCTTTAATTTCTTGTTCTGCAATATGAATTCTTGATGCATACATGGCTTCTAATTCCGAAATGCCATTAATAGCTGCCATTCTAATCCACCAAGTTTTATCGTTTAGTGCTGTTTCTTTCAAAATTGGAGTACCTTTAGCAACAGTTTCCGGACTTTGATTTTTTAAATAACGAGTGGTAGATAATATAAATCCATACTTTTCAAACCCTGAAATTTCTTCATTTTTAGCAATAAAATAATCCAATTGTTTTTCTGTTCCGTGTTCTTCATACACCATAGTAATTGCAGCAACAACGGTACTATTTTTTTCTTTTTCAAAAGCAGCAGCATATTTCATTGCCAAAGAACCATTGTTTTTTGACAATGCCCTAAGCGACTCCCCGATAACATAATACGACTGTTCTTCCATTCCGCTAATACAAACATCGGTAACCTCTTTGTCGGAAGGGAAATATTTTGCTAACGCTTCAATGGCATCTCCTCTTACTTTAGAGTCTTTATCATTTTTAGCCATTGCCAACAATTTTTCTTTTACTATCTCAGGGTTGGATTTGGCAGCATTCTTTAATCCTCCAATGGCTTGTCTTCTCAAATACTCATAATCATCATCCAATGCTTTAATGATGGTGTTGATGGCTAATTCGTCTTTTGATTTTTTTAGCATGGCAATAGCCTCATATCTATCTAAATACTTCATTTTAATATTACCGTAATTTTCGGTAGGTTGGTATAAAAACGCCCACTCTTCGGTAGATGAATGGTTGTCGGTTTTTTCGCAAAGCAACATTTTGTCGGCATCAAAATTTACAAAATCAGGTGCTGGGGTTTCAAATTCAAATGTTTGTGAAAGTTTATCAATTACCACTTTGTGCGAACTTACTTTACCGTTGGCATATACATCAATTTTTACAGGTAATTTATAAATGGGGGCAATTTTTAAATCTTGTTTTTGTTCCACATAAACGTATTGTATGCCCAAAGAATCGTTGTATTCGTATTTTATATCTAAAACGGGATGTCCCTTAGCAAAAAACCATTGGTTAAAAAACCAATTCAAATCTTCTCCGATAACTTTTTCGCAAGCCAATCGCAAATGGTGCATTTCTACATCGGTAAATTTATTTTCATCCAAATACACTTTTAATGATGTAAAGAAAGCATCATCTCCCATGTAGTTTCTAAGCATGTGTAAGATTCTTCCCCCTTTTTGGTAGCTATGTCCATCAAACATATCTTCTTTATCGTTGTAGTCAAAACGAACCATATCTTTAGGTCCTCCTTGAGAAAGCTGCATTAAATAACTTCTTAAATCACTTTGTAGCCCTTGTGCTGCTTTATCATCACCATATTTGTATTCGTTCCACAAAAACTCACCGTAAGTAGCAAACGATTCATTAAGCGGCAAGTTTGCCCAAGATTCGCAGGTAACCAAATCGCCAAACCAGTGGTGGAAAAGCTCGTGAGCAATTACGTCTTCAGCATTGCTTCCATCAATTAATTCTCTTTTGGTTTGGTAAGTAAAATCGCCAAAAATAACTCCGGTAGTGTTTTCCATTGCACCTGAAACATAGTCTCTTACTACTACCTGATGGTATTTTTGCCACGGATAATCTACTCCTAATAAATTAGAATAGAACTCTAACATTTCGGGGGTTTTACCAAATATGTCTTTAGCATAAGGCTCGTATTCTTCTTCTACATAATAGTCAACATCAATATTTCTCCAATTGTCTTTTACAATTTTGTATTCGCCAATTGCCATCATAAACAAATAAGGAGCATGAGGCATATTCATTTCCCAAAAATCTGTTCTAGTGCCATTGCCATTAAGTTCTGAATGGGTAAGCAATCCGTTAGAAAGGGTTACGTATTTTTCTTCAACGGTAATAGCCATTTCTTGGGTGGTTCGTTGATTGGGAGCATCAATAGTTGGGAACCAAGCAGAATTTGCTTCTGTTTCACCTTGCGTCCAAATTTGTGGCATCTTGTTTTTTTCTTCTCCTCGCGGATTAATAAAATACAACCCTTTGTCGGAAGAAATGGCACTGCTTCCTCCTTCTTTTAGCTCTTCAGGTTTTGAAGTATAATCTATGAATACTGTTACCGTATCGGCTCTGGTATAAACTTTATCTAACGCAATGTTAATGATTAGGCTGTCGTAGGTGTATTCCAATGGTTTTTTATTGCCTTTTTCTATCAAAGCAACTTGGTGTATATCCATACCGCGAGCATTTAGCTCCAATTGTTGGGTAGGGTAAAAATACGGACGCAAAGTAACCTCGGCTTTACCGTATAAGTGGGCTTTTTCCCAATTAAAACTAACGTTTAATTTGGTATGAATTAAGTCGAATTTTTTGGTGTAGGAAGCTTGATAAACAGGTCGTTCGGTTTTAAACGGATTTTCAATTTCAATTACCTGTTCAGGTAAAGTAATAGTTTCAGTGGTTTTACAACCTAAAATAAAAAGAAGTGCTAAA
>DATGOR010000140.1:0-3826 GCA_035305805.1 Vicingaceae bacterium
TGAGATGCAATATAGCCACTTTGTCCTACAACAAATAAACCTGTTGTACCTTTGTTTAAAAATATCCAAGAACTATCTTCGGTAGAACTTCTCATACCTAAATTGGCATTTGAAATACTACCGGCTCCGGGATAAGAAGTGTGATTTTCAAAAAACAAGGTGTCTACATAATGTTCTGTCATAGAAGTAAAATTCCATGTTTGGTTGGCACCTGCCGGGCCGATACTGGTTACCGTATTTCCAAGTGTATCTACAGCTTGTTCAACGGCATCGCCAGCACTAACAATGTGTGATTGATTAATTGTTATTTGAGCATTGGCAATAATCCCAGCTCCTAACAATGTAATTAAAGAAAGTAAATTTTTTTTCATAAGATTTAAGTTTTGGTTTTCATTTGCGAAAATACAACATAGTTTGTTAAAAAACAATGGTTTGTAGTGAAATTAAAAAAATAGGAATGTTAGAATTAATAGTATAGTGTTATATTAGTTTTTAATACTTTTGCAACATGACAAGCATAAGACAACAACGAGTAGCCAGATTACTCCAAAAGGAACTGAGCCAAATTCTTCAACAGAAAACCAATGAGTTATTCCCCGGAACTATGGTAAGTGTTACTGTTATAAGAGTTTCTCCCGATTTAAGTTTTGCTAAAGTGTATTTGAGTGTTTTTGGAAATATAGAACCTAAAGAAGGTATTAAAATTGCCAATGACAATTCAGCCATGATTAGAGGAGAGTTAGGCAAGAAAGTAGGTAAGCAATTACGTATTACTCCTGAAGTAGCTTTTTATTTGGATGATTCTATCGATTATATGGAAGAAATTGAAGCTAAATTAAATCAGTAAATTCTTCCGCTTCTCCAGCTGTCAACAGCTCTAAACCAATTATTTTTAAACACAGGCGAACGACTTAGCACAAAATCATTATCGGTAATTGGGTTTTCAATTTTATGAAAAACAAAACTAAGCGACATCATGTTGTTTTCTTCTCCGTAAATCCAATTTTCGTAGTTTTTGTGTTTATACACTACATTAGGAACACCAAAAATGATATAGATTAAACCCCTATCGGTTTTCCAACCTTCCATATACGAAGTAAAATAGTGGTTAGAGCTTTCTACCCGCTTGTAATATTCTCTGATTAACGTTCTTGCTCTATCGTTACTTCCTGCTATATCTCTCCAAAATTTATCAACTGCTAATTTGGGGTTTTCAGCTGATAGTAATTGTTCAAATTCTTTGGAGGTAGTAATATAACGCATCGGTGGAATCATACTTTCAGCAGTTTTTATGGCGGGAAAATGGTCTTGAAAATTAAAAAATGTAGGACCGGTAGCCTGTCCTACAGGGTGAATAAAGTATAGCCCGCTATTGGTTACTTCATAACTAAGTAATTTTAAAGAATCGTCATAAACCACTTCATGTGTGGACTCCGGAGAAAAAGTGGGGGTTTCTTCCGGTGCCGGATTAGAGGAAAACGGTGGTTTGGCAATAGGAAAGTTGGAGGGATAATATTTAACAACAAAAGAAGTATCTGCTATAGCATCATTTTTTTTCAAGTAGAATTTGGAATTATTTTTTAGGTAATTATTAAAAAGCAAATGCCCATTTTCATCTAAAGCTAAATAATTTTGAGCATTATAAAGGTCGCTTTTATTAATAGTTACAGATTTTTTAATGAATTGGTCTCTATTCAAATCTCTAAAAGTAACTTTTGCGGAGTACTGATACCCTTTTAATGTGTTAAGCATAAAAACTCCATCTAAAAAACGTTTTTCTTTGTTGTTTCCTACATCCATAAAACGAACAGAAGCACTATCTAATAATGTTTTGGAGTCTATTTCATAAAGCTCGTAGCTAACCAAAACATTCGCACTAAAAGCAGAATCTTCTCTTCTTTTGGTGTATAAAATATTGGAAGAATTTATTCTAAAGTGGAATTCTGTAACCGTATCATTGGCATGAAAAACCAACATATCGGGATCTAGTAAATTAATGCCGGGCATATAAATTCCCGCTACATTTCTATTGGTAGTATTTTGCGAAGAAGAGCAGGAAAAGAAAAGTCCCAACGCAAATAATATAAGTAGGATATTAGTTAGTTTCTTCATCGTCCAAATTTTCGGGTAAATATGAGTCAGGATATTGTTTTTTTGTTTTTGCACCTAAACTTTCCAATTTTTTAGTGGCGTCTATCAAGTTTCCTCTTCCTGATTTTAGCTTGTTAAAAGCTTTTTCGTAGGCATCGCTAGAGCTGTCGATTCCTCGTTTTATTTTTTCCATATCTTCTAAAAAGCCAACAAACTTATCGTGTAGTGCTCCGGCTTGTCGGGCAATTTCAATAGCATTGGCTGTTTGTTTTTCTTGTTTCCAAAGCGATGCTACGGTGCGAAGTGTTGCTAAAAGAGTAGAAGGGGTTACAATTACTACTTTTCTATCCCAAGCATATTGATACAGCTCGTTGTCGGCTTTCATCGCTAAGCCAAAAGCAGATTCTATGGGCATAAACAATAGTACAAAATCAGGGGTGTCAATTCCTTTGGCTGTAACATAATGTTTTTCACTAAGTCCTTTAATGTGAGTTTTTACCGATAACACATGGTTTTTTAAATGAACATCTCGTTCGGCATCATTTTCGGCATTGATATAGTTTTGATAGGCTACCAACGAAACTTTTGAATCTACTATGATGTGTTTCTCTTCAGGCAAATTAATAATCACATCGGGTTGCACTCGGTTGCCTTCATCCGTAATGGTAGAGTATTGGGTAGCATATTCCACATCTTTAACTAAACCGGAACTTTCCAGCACTTTTTCTAAGATTAATTCTCCCCAATTTCCTTGGGCTTTATTGTCGCCTTTTAATGCTTTGGTAAGGTTTTGAGCTTCTTCGCTCATTTGCAAGTTTAGTTTTTCTAACGATTTTATTTGCTCAATAAGAGAGGTTCTGTCTTTGAGTTCTTTCTCGTAAGTATCATCTACTTTTTTCTCAAACTGCTTGATGTTGTCTTTTAATGGCGTTAAAATTTCGCTTAACCTTTTTTCGTTGGCTTGGGCAAAATCGGCAGCATTTTGTTTGAGTAATTTATTGGCAATTAATGAGAATTCTGTGGTAAATTTTTCTTGTAAGTTGGTCATTTCATCTTTTTGCTCCTTAAGTTTTTGCTCCATGTTTTGGAAAGCATTTTTTAATTGAGCATTTTCAGCAATTAAGTCGCTATTTTTTTGTTCTAAATCAGCGTTTTTATCTTCCATTTTTCGAAACGCTTCAATAGAAGAGTCTATTCTGCCCTTTAAATGACCATTTTCGGCAGTTAGGTTGGCTATGTTTTGTTGGAGTTCTACAGCAGTAGCATCGTCTGCACCATTGTTCGATTGGAGTTTTTTAATTAAAAAACCAATGACAAAACCTAAAACTAACCCTGCTGCTAAGTATAAAAACTCCATGAATGTAAAATGAAAATTTAGAGCTATAAAATTAAGATAAAAAATATGAATACAGGGCGTTAATTTTTTTACTGTAAGAGCATCATTTTATTTTTACCATACTTTTTTATCAGGACAAACTTTAACATGGAGAATAAGAGTTTTTATTATTAAAAAGCACTCTCTTTACCACAAGCGTGGACGCTTGTGGCAGCGGGGGTGCACTCCGTCAGTACTTCTGGCGGAGCCATCTACTCGATTGGCGGTAGTTATTTATTTTCCTAATATTCCTAATTCGTTTTTTATATCAGTTCGTTCAGTCAATTTAGTTGGATTCACGCTCCAATATTCCGCAATTTTCATAACAAGTTCTTCGTCTGCATAATCCAAATCTTCTCT
>DATGOR010000141.1:0-18074 GCA_035305805.1 Vicingaceae bacterium
AGGGGCTATTCCAGGTGCTAAAGGTTCATTTGTAGTAATTGAGAAATAACAAGGAGGAGTAATTATGGAATTAATTGTAAAAAATATTAGTGGAAAAGATACTAAAACAAAAGCATCTTTATCTGACTCTATCTTTGCTATTGAGCCAAATGATCATGCTATCTATTTGGATGTAAAGCAATATTTGGCGAATCAAAGACAAGGAACACATAAGGCAAAAGAAAGAGGAGAAGTAAAAGGTAGTACTCGTAAAATCAAAAAACAAAAGGGTACTGGTACTGCAAGAGCAGGAAGTATTAAGAGTCCTATATTTAAAGGAGGAGGAAGAATTTTTGGTCCAAAACCAAGAGATTATGAATTCAAATTAAATGTTAAACTAAAAAGATTAGCACGTAAATCAGCTTTAAGTTATAAAGCTAAAGAAGGTGCTATCACTATAGTAGAAGACTTTACTTTCGATATTCCTCAGACAAAAAAATATGCAGAATTATTAGCAAATTTAGATGCATCAAATAAAAAATCTTTATTAGTGCTTTCAGATTCAAATAAAAATGTATATTTGTCGTCCCGAAATTTGAAAGGGTCGAAAGTGGTAACTGCTTCAGAGGTAAATACTTACGATATTTTGAATGCAAATATGGTGGTTATTTCAGAAGGCTCAATTAGTAAAATAGAAGGAATTTTAAGAAAATAATTAAGATGGAAATTATAATTAAACCTGTTATTACTGAAAAAATGACTTCTCAAACGGAGAAGTTTAACCGATATGCTTTTGTAGTTAACAGAAAAGCTAATAAGATTCAGATTAAAGATGCAGTAAAAGAAATGTATAATGTAACTGTAGAATCAGTTAATACAATGAACTATGCAGGAAAATCTAAATCTAGATATACAAAAGCAGGATTAGTTTCAGGAAGAACAAATCATTACAAAAAAGCCGTGGTTACTCTTTCAGAAGGGGAATCAATTGACTTTTTCAGTAATATTTAAGAAAACATAAGTTATTAACTATACGGGGGAAGAGCAACCCTCTAAAGAGATAAAAAAAAATGGCATTAAAAAAATTAAATCCCACATCACCGGGACAAAGACATAAAATTGCTAGTGATTTTAGTGAAATTACAGCTTCTAAACCTGAGAAATCTTTAACAAAAGGTAGATCAAAATCAGGTGGTAGAAATAATGTAGGTAAAATGACTATGCGTTACATTGGTGGTGGTCATAAACAAAAAATCAGAGCAATAGATTTTAAAAGAGAGAAAGACGGTGTACCTGCTGTTGTTAAATCTATTGAATACGATCCAACCAGAACTGCAAGAATTGCATTGCTTTTTTATAAAGATGGAGAAAAAAGATATATTATCGCTCCAAATGGCATTAAAGTAGGTCAAGAGATTTTATCTGGAAAAGATGCAGCTCCTGAAGTAGGAAACACACTTTTTTTGTCGGATATACCTTTAGGTACAGTAATTCATAATATTGAATTAAGACCTAATCAAGGAGCTAAATTAGCTAGAAGTGCAGGATCTTACGCACAGTTAACAGCCAAAGACGGAAAATTTGTAGTAGTAAAATTACCTTCTGGAGAAACCAGATTAATATTAGCTACTTGTAGAGCGACTATCGGTACTGTTTCTAATTCAGAACACATGTTAGAAAGAAGCGGAAAAGCCGGTAAGAGCAGATGGTTAGGAAGAAGACCAAGAGTAAGAGGTGTGGTTATGAATCCAATTGATCACCCAATGGGTGGTGGTGAAGGAAGAAATTCCGGAGGACATCCAAGATCTAGAAAAGGATTACCAGCTAAAGGTTACAAAACAAGATCTAAAAAGAATAAATCAAGTAAATATATAATTGAAGGAAGAAAGAAATAATTAAATTATGAGTCGTTCGTTAAAAAAACCACCATTTGTTCACTATAAATTGCAACAAAGAGTTGATACAGCTCAGCAATCCGGTAAAAAAACAGTTATTAAAACTTGGTCAAGAGCTTCAATGATTACTCCTGATTTTGTTGGGTTAACCATTGCAGTTCATAATGGAAATAAATTTATACCTGTTTATGTTACAGAAAATATGGTAGGACACAAGTTAGGAGAGTTTTCTCCAACAAGAACTTTTAGAGGTCATGCCGGTAACAAAAAAGATAAAGGTAGAAAATAAAAAAAGTAAATCATGGGCGTTAGAAAAAAAGAAAGAGCACAGCAAATAAAAGAGGCAAAAAAAACAGTAAGTTTTGCTAAGCTGAACAATTGTCCAACTTCTCCTAGAAAAATGAGAAAAGTATCGGATATGATTAAAGGACAAGATGTTTTTAAAGCATTAGGAATATTACAATTTAGCCCTCAAGATGCTGCTAAAAGATTAGAAAAATTATTAAGATCTGCTATCGCAAACTGGGAAGCTAAAAATGAAGGTTCAAGACCTGAAGATAGCAACTTAGTAGTAAAGGAAATTAAAGTGGATAGTGCTAGAATGTTGAAAAGAATTCAACCAGCTCCACAAGGTAGAGCTCACAGAGTAAGAAAAAGATCAAATCATGTTACATTAATCGTTGACAGTTTAAATTAAAATAAATGGGACAAAAAGTAAATCCAATATCGAACAGATTAGGAATCATTAAAGGATGGGATTCTAACTGGTATGGTGGAAGAAACTATGCTGATAAGATAGTAGAAGACTATAAAATTAGAGAATATTTAATGGCACGTTTGCAAAAAGCAAGTATCTCAAAAATTATTATTGAGCGTACATTAAAAGTAATAACAGTTACTATAAATACATCTCGTCCCGGAATCATCATTGGTAAAGGAGGTCAAGAAGTTGACAAGCTTAGAGAAGAATTGAAAAAAATTACCAATAAAGAGATTCAAATCAACATATTTGAAATTAAAAGACCAGAGCTAGATGCACAATTAGTAGCAGATAATATTGCTAGACAAATTGAAGGTAGAGTATCTTTTAGAAGAGCAGTAAAAATGGCTGTTGCTTCTACTATGAGAATGGGGGCAGAAGGGATAAAAGTATTAGTGTCTGGTAGATTAGGTGGAGCAGAAATGGCAAGATCAGAAGGGTACAAAGAAGGTAGAACTCCATTACATACTTTTAGAGCTGATATAGATTATGCTTTGGCTGAAGCTCATACAACTTATGGTAGAATTGGTGTTAAGGTTTGGATTTGTAAAGGAGAAGTTTATGGTAAAAGAGATTTATCTCCAAACGTAGGCTTAGACAAAGGAAAAAGAGGTGGAGCTAAAGGTGGTGATAGACCTAGAAAAGCTAGAGCAAAAAAGAAGTAAAACACGATATAGATATTCATTATAGTATTTTAGAAAAACATAATTATCATGTTACAACCAAAAAAAACAAAATATAGAAAAATGCAGAAGGGTCGCATGAAAGGCAACTCACAAAGAGGCTCTCAAATTGCATTTGGATCATTTGCCATTAAATCATTGGAAGAATGTTGGATGACGGCTCGACAAATTGAAGCAGCAAGGATTGCTGTAACCAGATATATGAAAAGAGAAGGTCAAATTTGGATAAGAGTATTTCCGGATAAACCTGTAACCAAAAAACCTGCTGAAGTAAGGATGGGTAAGGGTAAAGGTTCGCCTGAATTATGGGTTGCAACTGTAAAACCCGGGAAAATTATTTTTGAGGCTGATGGCGTTCCTATGGAAGTAGCAAAAGAAGCTTTAAGATTAGCAGCTCAAAAATTACCAGTGAAAACTAAATTTATGGTTAGAAGAGATTATACAGAATAATCACTTTAAATAAAAATATACAAATGAAACAAGTAGATATAAAGGATTTATCTTTAGACGATTTAAAAGAGAAGTATCAAGAACAAAAAGATACCTTGAGAAAAATAAGATTAGCTCATGCTGTATCTCCTCTTGAAAATCCTGCTCAAATTAAACAAGTAAGAAGAACAGTGGCAAGATTAACTACTGAAATCAGAAAAAGAGAAATTCAATCATAAATTGTATGATAATGGAAAATAGAAATTTAAGAAAAGAAAGAATTGGATTGGTTGTAAGCAACAAAATGGATAAATCCATAGTGATTACTGTTGAACGTAAAGTAAAACACCCTATCTATGGAAAATTCGTAAAAAAATCGACCAAATTTATGGCTCATGACGAGAAAAACGAATCAAATATTGGTGATTTGGTTAAAATCATGGAAACAAAGCCATTGAGTAAAAATAAATGTTGGAGATTAGTAGAAATCATTGAAAGAGCTAAATAATTATGATACAAGCAGAATCTAGATTAAAGATAGCAGACAACAGCGGAGCTAAAGAAGTATTATGTATCAAAGTACTTGGAGGTACAAAAAGAAGATACGCTTCTATTGGTGATGTTATTGTTGTTTCTGTTAAACATGCCATGCCTTCAGGAAACGTTAAAAAAGGTGCTGTGGCAAAAGCAGTTGTTGTAAGAACAAAAAAAGAAATCAGAAGAGTTGACGGCTCATACATCAGGTTTGATGATAATGCGGCAGTAATTCTTAATGATGCAGGTGAAATGAGAGGAACAAGGATTTTTGGTCCCGTAGCCAGAGAGCTTAGAGAAAAAGAATTCATGAAAATTGTTTCTTTAGCACCTGAAGTATTATAAATTGATATTATAGAGAATAGTTAAGTTATGACTAAATTACACATTAAAAAAGGCGATACCGTTAAAGTAATAGCGGGAGAATCTAAAGGAGCTGAAGGCGTTGTGAAAAAAGTATTCGCAAAAAAAATGCGTGCTATTGTTGATGGAGATAAAATTAAAAAAATCTCTAAACACACTAAGCCTAATGCAGCTAACCCAAATGGTGGAATAATTAAAGAAGAAGCATCTATTCATGTTTCTAATTTAATGGTAGTAGATCCTAAAACAGGAACTCCCACTAGAACTGGAGTTAAATTAGACAAAGACGGAAAAAAAGTAAGATACGCTAAAAAATCAGGGGAGGTAATATCATGAGTTACGAGCCAAGACTAAAAAAGCAATACAGAGAGGAAATTACCCAATCTTTAATGAAAAACTTCGGGTATAGTTCTGTTATGCAAATTCCTAAATTGGAAAAAATATGTATCAACCAAGGTGTTGGTGATGCAGTAAGTGATAAAAGATTAGTAGAATCTGCAGTTGAAGAAATTACTTTAATTACAGGTCAAAAAGCTAATCCAACTTATTCCAAAAAAGATATTTCTAACTTTAAGTTAAGAAAAGGGATGCCAATTGGTGCAAGAGTTACCCTTAGAGGAGATAAAATGTATGAGTTTTTAGATAGACTTATAGCAGTTGCTCTTCCAAGAACAAGAGATTTTAGAGGAATTGAACCAAAAGGTTTTGATGGTAATGGAAACTTTACCTTAGGTATTAAAGAGCAAATCATTTTCCCTGAAATTGATATTGATAAAATTAAAAATGTATCTGGAATGGACATTACTTTTGTTACTACAGCAAAAACTAATGAAGAAGGAAAAGCATTATTAACCGAATTCGGATTTCCGTTTAAGAAAAAATAAACTAAGATATGGCAAAAGAATCAATGAAAGCTCGTGAAAGAAAACGAGAAGCAATGGTTGAAAAATACGCAGAAAAGAGAGCCGCTTTAAAAGCAGCCGGAGATTGGGATGCGTTACAGAAATTACCAAAAAATTCATCTAAAGTTAGGTTGCATAATAGATGTAAACTAACCGGAAGACCAAGAGGTTATATGAGACAATTTGGAATTTCAAGGGTAACATTTAGAGAAATGGCCTCTGCAGGATTAATTCCGGGAATTACTAAAGCAAGTTGGTAATACCTACAAATTGGTTAAGGAGTATAACTGATAAAAACATCAAAGTGTACTTTATACAATAATTTAAAAAATAATAAAATGACAGATTCAATAGCAGATTACTTAACAAGAGTTAGAAATGCTGTAAGTGCAAAGCACAAAGTAGTAGATATTCCTGCTTCAAACTTAAAAAAAGAAATTACTAAAATTTTGTTTGAAAAAGGCTATATCTTAAATTATAAATTTGAAGATGATGGAGTACAAGGTAATATTAAAATAGCTTTGAAATACCATCCTCAAACTAAAGTACCTGCCATTACTAATTTAACTAGAATTAGTAAACCAGGTTTAAGAAAATATGCTAATGCAACCACCCTTCCAAGAGTTATTAACGGACTAGGTATTGCCATTGTCTCTACTTCTAAAGGTGTAATGACTGATAAAGAAGCTAGAAACATGAATGTAGGTGGAGAAGTTTTATGTTACGTTTATTAATAGTACAAAAGAATTAAAGAATTATGTCAAGAATAGGAAAATCCCCAATATCAGTTCCAAACGGAGTTGAAATTAAAGTAGAAAAAGGATTAGTAACTGTAAAAGGACCTAAAGGAGAATTAACCCAAGACATTGATCCTGTTATTACTGTTGAAGTAGATGGTGATACTGTTAATGTTTTACGCCATACAGAACAAAAATCTCATAAAGCAAAACATGGTTTATACAGATCATTAATTGCTAATATGGTTCAAGGTGTTTCCGAAGGATTTAAAACTCAACAAGAATTGGTTGGTGTTGGTTATAGAGCTAATGTACAAGGTCAACGTTTAGACTTAATGGTAGGGTACTCTCACAACATTATATTTGAAATACCTAAAGAAGTGAAAGTGTCAGCTGAAGCAGAAAGAGGTAAAAACCCTATTATTACGTTAGAATCTCATGATAAGCAATTAATAGGACATATTGCTGCGAAAATCAGATCATTTAGAAAACCTGAGCCTTACAAAGGAAAAGGTATCAAGTTCGTTGGTGAACAATTAAGAAGAAAAGCCGGAAAATCGGCAGCTAAATAAATATAAATCATAATAAATAAATTGTTATGGCACTAAGTAGAAAAGACAGACGATTAAGAATCAAAAGAAGGATAAGAAAGGTAGTTACCGGTACTGCGGAACAACCAAGATTGTCTGTATTCAGAAGCAATAAAGAAATTTACGCTCAAATAATAAATGATGTTACCGGAACTACTTTAGTAGCTGCATCTTCAAGAGACAAAGATGTAAAAGCTAAAGGAACTAAAATTGAAGTAGCATCTATAGTAGGTAAAGCTTTAGCGGAAAAAGCTATTAAGGCCGGAATAGAAACCATCGCATTTGATAGAAATGGTTATTTATATCACGGTAGAGTTAAAGCTTTGGCTGATGGAGCTAGAGAAGGAGGATTAAAATTCTAAAAATTACAGAATAAGATAAATTTACAATGGCAAAAACTGAAAATAAAAGAGTAAGAGCTACAGAAACTGAATTAAAAGACAGGTTAGTAGCAATTAATAGAGTTACCAAAGTAACCAAAGGTGGAAGAAACTTCAGCTTCTCTGCAATAGTTGTAGTAGGAGATGAAAATGGAGTAGTAGGACACGGGTTAGGTAAAGCTAATGAAGTTACTGAAGCAATCACTAAAGGTATTGAATCAGCTAAGAAAAACTGCATCAGAGTTCCGGTAATTAATGGAACTATTCCTCACGAGCAAAATGGTAAGTTTGGTGGTGCTAGAGTTTTAATAAAACCAGCTGCTCATGGTACTGGTGTTCTTGCCGGTGGAGCAATGCGTTCTGTATTAGAAAGTGCTGGAATTACTGATGTATTAGCAAAATCTAAAGGGTCTTCAAACCCACATAATGTTGTAAAAGCAACTTTAGATGCTCTAGGTAAATTAAGAGATGCATACACAGTTGCAGAGCAAAGAGGAGTTGACTTAAATACAGTATTTAACGGATAGTTAAAATTATAGAGAAATGGCAAAGATTAAAGTAAAACAAGTTAAAAGTGCTATTAAGCGTCCTGAAAGACAAAAAAGAACGCTTCAGGCTTTAGGATTAAAAAAACTAAACAGAGTTGTAGAACATGAAGCTACTCCTCAAATTTTAGGCATGATTGCTAAAGTAGAACACTTAGTGGAAGTAGTAAAGTAATTAAAATTTTAAAAGAATATTAAACATGGACTTATCAAATTTAAAACCTGCGAAAGGTTCAACAAAACAGCGTAAGCGAGTAGGTAGAGGTCAAGGTTCCGGAAGAGGAGGTACTTCTACAAGAGGTCATAAAGGTGCAAAATCAAGATCAGGATATAAATCTAAAATTGGTTTTGAAGGTGGACAAATGCCACTTCAAAGAAGAGTACCTAAATTTGGTTTTACTAACATTAACAGAGTAGATTATAAAGGAATTAACTTAGATACCCTACAAAAGTTAGCTGACGAGAAAAAAGTTACTGAAGTAAATTTTGAAGTACTTAAAGCTAACGGCTTAGTATCTAACAATGATTTAGTAAAAATTTTAGGAAGAGGTGAATTAAAAGCTAAACTTGCTGTAACAGCTCATGGCTTCTCAAAATCTGCAAAAGCTGCTATTGAAGCTGCCGGAGGTAGTGCAACACAACTTTAATTCGCATAGATAAATTATAGAATGAAAAGATTTATTGAAACTATAAAGAATATTTTAAGCATTGAAGAACTTAGACAAAGAATCTTAACAACTCTTGGGTTGTTATTGGTTTATCGTTTAGGTTCTTATGTGGTTTTACCGGGGGTAGATTCTGCAGCTCTTGAAGCAGCAAATGCAGGGGGTACAGGCGGTGGAATCATGGATTTGATTAATATTTTTGCCGGTGGTGCTTTTAGCAGAGCATCTATTTTTGCATTAGGAATTATGCCATACATTTCTGCTTCTATTGTAATTCAGTTGTTAGGAATGGCAATTCCTTATTTTCAACGTTTACAAAAAGAAGGAGAAAGTGGAAGAAGAAAAATTAATCAGATTACTAGAGTATTAACGATTGCAATAACCGGATTTCAAGCACCGGGTTATATTGCTACACAAGTAGCTAACTACCCTGGAGTTGTTCCTAATGAAGGTCCATTATGGTGGTTTTCAACAGTATTATTGTTGATTACAGGAACTATGTTTGTGATGTGGATTGGTGAACGTATTACAGAAAAAGGTATAGGTAATGGAATATCATTATTAATTATGATTGGTATTATTGCAGGTTTACCTTCAGCTTTTGTATTCGAAATTGGTTCTAGATTTGGAATTGGAGGAGTAGGTGGGCCAATTATCTTATTGATTGAAGTTGCTGTATTATTGTTAGTTATATTAATTACCATTTTATTGGTACAAGGTACTCGAAGAATACCTGTTCAGTACGCAAAAAGAATTGTTGGTAACAAACAATACGGTGGAGTTAGAGATTACATTCCGTTAAAAGTAAATGCAGCAGGTGTTATGCCTATCATTTTTGCACAAGCAATTATGTTTATTCCAATGACTTTAGCTGGTTTTGGCGAATCAGGTGCTACTAGCTGGATAGTAACTACATTTAGTAATCCAAACGGGTTTACTTACAATGTAACTTTCTTCTTAATGATTGTAGCATTCACGTATTTCTATACAGCTGTAACCATTAACCCAAATCAAATGGCAGAAGAAATGAAACGAAGTGGCGGATTTATTCCCGGAGTTAAGCCCGGAAAGAAAACAGCTGAGTTTATTGACAATGTAATGTCAAGAATAACTTTACCCGGTTCTTTATTCTTAGCATTTGTTGCAATATTGCCCGCTTTTGCAGCCATTTTAGGTGTAAATCAAGCATTTTCATATTTTTATGGAGGAACATCACTTTTAATTATGGTAGGTGTTATCTTAGATACACTTCAACAAATCGAAAGTCATTTATTAATGCGTCATTATGATGGATTAATGAAAACAGGAAAAATTAAAGGTAGATCTTCCAGAATGGGAATGGCAGGATAAACAAATTTTTGATGGGGAAAATTTATTACAAGACAGACGAAGAGATTGAATTAATAAGACAGAGTTCTTTACTTGTTGGAAAAACATTAGCTGAAGTAGCTAAATTAATACAACCCGGAGTTACCACTCAATCGTTAGATAAAATGGCTGAAGAGTTTATTTTAGATAACGGTGCTAAACCTGGTTTTAAAGGATTGTATGGGTGTCCAAGTACACTATTGTGTTCTGTTAATGACGCTGTTGTTCATGGGTTACCTACAGATAAGCCACTTAAAAATGGAGACATTGTATCTGTAGATTGTGGTGTTTTTATGAATGGATTTTATGGTGATGTAGCTTATACATTTGAAGTTGGAGAAGTAAGTCCTGAAGTGAAAAAATTATTAGAAGTAACCAAAGAATGTTTGAAAAAAGCCATTGAACAAGCAGTAGCAGGAAACAGAATCGGAGATATTGGATATGCCGTACAAAACTTAGCTCAAGAAAATGGCTATGGAGTAGTGAGAGAACTAGTAGGGCATGGGTTAGGTAGAGAACTACACGAAGAACCTCAAGTACCTAATTTTGGTAAAAGAGGTAACGGTATAATGTTAAAAGAAGGAATGGTAATAGCTATCGAACCAATGATTAATATGGGGAGAAAAGAAGTAAAAGAAGCTGGAGATGGATGGACTATATTAACTGTTGATGGTTCTGTTTCAGCACATTTTGAACATGATGTAGCTATTAGAAAAGGAAAAGCAGATGTTTTATCATCTCATGAAATGATTGAAGAAGTATTAAAAAATAAAAAGTAAAATTATAAATGGCAAAACAAGCATCGATAGAACAAGATGGAACAATAATAGAAGCATTATCTAATGCTTTGTTTAGAGTAGAGCTTGAAAATGGACACATTATAACGGCACATATTTCCGGGAAAATGAGAATGAACTATATTAGAATTCTTCCGGGAGATAAAGTTAAAGTAGAAATGTCTCCTTATGATTTAACTAAAGGAAGAATTTCATTTAGATATAAATAACAATAATAAAAATATAAACAGATGAAAGTAAGAGCATCATTAAAAAAGAGAAGTGCAGATTGTATAATTGTTAGAAGAAAAGGAAGATTATACATCATTAATAAAAAGAACCCTAAATTTAAGCAAAGACAAGGGTAATTTATTATTATTAAAGTTTAGTAAATAACTGTTTTAATTATAAAATAATATGGCAAGGATTGCAGGTATAGATTTACCAAAAAACAAAAGAGGAATTATCGGATTAACCTATATTTACGGAATAGGTAAATCTTCTTCTAAAAAAATTTTAGAAAAAGCCGGTGTGGACGAAAGTAAAAAAGTTCAAGACTGGGATGATAATGATTTAGCTAGCATCAGAAGAATCATTAACGAAGAATTTAAAATAGAAGGAGCTTTACGTTCTGAAGTACAATTACACATTAAACGATTAATGGATATTGGTTGTTACAGAGGAATCCGTCACCGTTCAGGGTTACCGTTAAGAGGACAAAGGACTAAAAACAACTCTAGAACCAGAAAAGGTAGAAAGAAAACAGTTGCTAACAAGAAAAAAGCTACTAAATAATAAATAAGTTCAAGGTTTTAAGTTGGAGGTTAAAAAACTTCAAACTTCAAACTTCAAACTTCAAATAAATAAATATGGCAAAGTCAAACGTTAAAAAGAAGAAAAAAGTAAATGTTGAAGCTTACGGTGAGGCACATATTCACGCTTCATTCAACAACATTATCATAAGCTTAACAAATACTAACGGACAAGTAATATCTTGGTCTTCAGCAGGAAAAATGGGCTTTAAAGGTTCTAAAAAGAACACACCTTATGCCGCTCAATTAGCCGCAGCTGATTGTGCCAAAGAAGCTTATGAATTCGGATTAAGAAAAGCAAAAGTTTTTGTTAAAGGCCCGGGTGCAGGAAGAGAGTCTGCAATTAGAACGTTACACAATAGTGGTATTGTAGTAACTGAAATTGTAGATATTACACCATTACCACATAATGGTTGTCGTCCACCAAAAAGAAGAAGAGTATAAAAAGAACATAATTAATTATCGAAGGATAGACCTTAATTCATAATTAGTTCTTTTCACTTTAATAATTTTAAAACAAACAAAACAATAAAACAATGGCAAGATACAGAGGTCCTAAATCTAAAATCGCAAGAAAATTCAGAGAGCCAATTTTTGGTCCTGATAAGGTTTTAGAAAGAAGAAATTACCCTCCAGGACAACATGGTCCTAACAAAAGAAGAGGAAAACAGTCTGAATACGCAATTCAGTTAGCTGAAAAACAAAAAGCAAAATATACTTACGGTATATTAGAAAAACAATTTGCAAACATCTTTGAAAAAGCTTCAAGAAAAACTGGTATTACCGGTGAATTGTTGCTTCAATTTTGCGAATTAAGATTAGATAATGTAGTTTATAGATTAGGTATTGCACCTACAAGATCTGCTGCCAGACAATTAGTTAGCCACAGACACATTACGGTTAATGGAGAGTTGGTAAACATACCATCATACACTCTTAAAGAAGGAGATGTAGTTGGAGTAAGAGAAAAATCTAAATCATTGGAGTCTATTTCTGCTTCTTTAGCAGCAAATTCAGCCTCTAAGCACGAATGGCTTAACTGGGACGGAGCATTAATGTCAGGTACTGTTATCAATAAACCTGAACGTCAGCAAATTCCTGAAAACATAAAAGAACAATTAATCGTAGAGCTTTACTCTAAATAAACTTTAAACACATAAGAATTATGGCAATTATAGATCTCCAAAAACCTGATAAAGTAATCATGAATAGTTCTGACGATTATTTTGGATCGTTTGAATTCAGACCTTTAGAACCGGGTTATGGTATAACAGTAGGTAATGCACTAAGAAGAGTATTATTAAACTCTTTACAAGGTTTTGCCATTACATCTGTTAAGATTGAAGGTGTTGATCATGAGTTTTCTGCAATTAAAGGAGTTGTAGAAGATGTATCTCAAATTATATTAAATTTAAAACAAGTTCGTTTTAAACAACAAATAGAAGATATAGATAACGAAAAATTGATTGTTACCATTAGTGGGCAAGAACAATTAACTGCAGGAGATATAGGAAAATTCACATCTGCTTTCCAAGTACTTAATACCGATATGGTAGTTTGTAATATGGAAAAATCAGTAAAAATTCAAATGGAATTGACCATTAACAAAGGTAGAGGTTATAAACCATCTGAAGAAAACAAACCAGCAGATGCTGATTTAGGAACTATAGCAATCGATTCTATTCATACTCCTATTAGAAATGTGAAATACCACATTGAAAACTACCGTGTAGGTCAAAAAACGGATTATGAAAAATTAATTATTGATATCGCTACTGATGGTTCTATTCATCCTAAAGATGCTTTAAAAGAAGCAGCAAAAGTTTTAATCTATCACTTCATGTTGTTCTCTGATGAGAGAATTACCTTGGATTCACCAGATAGTTCTTCTGTTGAAGAATTTGATGAAGATTCATTACACATGAGACAACTTTTAAAAACTAAGTTAGTGGATATGGATTTATCTGTTAGAGCACTTAACTGTTTAAAAGCTGCCGATGTAGATACGTTAGGTGATTTAGTATCATTCAATAAAAATGATTTGTTAAAATTCAGAAACTTTGGTAAAAAATCGTTAACCGAGTTAGATGAATTAGTTGAAAGTAAAGGCTTGACATTCGGAATGAATGTATCAGCTTATAAATTAGATAAGGAGTAATAAGTTATGAGACACGGAAAAAAAATCAATCATTTAAGCAGACAAGCTCCACATAGAAAAGCTATGTTGGCAAATATGGCCTGCTCTTTAATTCAACATAAAAGAGTTAATACAACTGTTGCTAAAGCTAAAGCTCTTCAAAAGTACATTGAACCGTTGATTACTAAATCGAAAAACGATTCAACTCACTCAAGAAGAATTGTGTTTAGTTACCTAAAAAATAAAGAAGCTGTTACAGAGCTATTTAGAGAAATCTCTACAAAAGTTATGGACAGACCAGGTGGTTATACCAGAATTTTAAAAACAGGATTCAGATTAGGTGACAATGCTCAAATGTGTTTTATTGAGTTAGTTGACTATAACGAAAACATGTTGACAGATGGCTCTACTAAAAAATCTACTTCTAGAAGAAGAAGAGGTGGAGCTAAAAAAGCAGCTTCTACCGAAGCAAAAGCAGAAACTAAACAAGAAGTGAAAGATGAAGTAGCTACTGAAGAACCTGCAAAAGAAGAAAAAGCTGCAAAAACAGAAACACCAAAAGCTGATGAATCAAAAGCAGAAGCAAAATCTGCTGAAGATACAAAAGCTGATGATAACAATGCTGATGAAGAAAAGAAAGAACAATAATATTTTTCATAATTGTTAAAGTTAAAAAAGGCGAGTTTTTTTGATAACTCGCCTTTTTTTGTGAATTAAAATTAAGGATGTATTATTAATTCCAAAAATGATAATGTAATTTTGCTAAACCTTTAATCTAAGAATATGGAAAACAAAGCTATTTTATTACTTGAAGACGGAACAATTTTTTATGGTAAGCCAGCAGGACATATTGGAACTACCACAGGTGAAATATGTTTTAATACAGGAATGACCGGCTATCAAGAAATTTTTACGGATCCTTCTTATTTCGGTCAAATTCTAGTAACTACCACCTCTCATATAGGTAATTACGGTGTAAATGATGATGAAGTTGAGTCTGAATCTATCAAAATAGCCGGATTAGTATGTAAAAAATTCTCTCCAAACTTTTCTAGAGTGAAAGCCGATGGCTCTTTGCAAGAGTATTTTGAAAAACACCAATTGGTTGGTATTTCTGATGTTGATACCAGAGCTTTGGTAAGACACATTAGACATAAAGGGGCTATGAACGCCATTATTTCTTCCGAAATTGAAGACATTGATGTGCTTAAACAAAAATTAAGCGAAGTACCTTCTATGGAAGGATTGGAGTTGTCATCAAAAGTTGCTACCAAATCTCCTTATTATTTTGGAAGTGAAGATGCCAAACACAAAGTAGCTGTATTGGATTTTGGAGTAAAGAAAAATATCTTAAGATGCTTGGCAGAAAGAGATTGTTACCTTAAAGTATTTCCTATGGATACTACGTTTGATGAAATTAAGCAATGGCAACCCGATGGAATAATGCTTTCTAATGGTCCTGGAGATCCTTCTGTAATGAAAGCTCAAATAGCAACAGTGAAAGAAATAATTACTAGTGATATCCCAGTTTTTGGTATTTGTTTAGGACATCAAATTTTGGCACTTGCAATGGGGTTGAATACTTCTAAAATGCACAACGGACACAGAGGTTGTAACCATCCGGTATTAAATATAGAAACCGGAAAAGGAGAAATAACTTCTCAGAACCATGGTTTTGTAGTAAATATAGATGATGTTGAAAATTCATCAGAAGTAACATTAACACATAAACATTTGAATGATAATACTGTTGCCGGAATAAGATTAAAAAATAAAGATGTTTTTTCTGTTCAATACCATCCTGAATCTTCACCAGGACCACATGATTCAAGATATTTGTTTGATGAATTTATTTCCAATATAATGAAAAAATCATTGGTTGAAATCAATGGATAGTTGCCTTTATAAATAACTAATATACCCTCTAAACATGGATAATAAACAAGTAAGATGTTCTTTTTGCAATAGAAGCAAAAAAGAAACCGATGTGATGATAGCCGGACTTACCGGGCATATTTGCAATCATTGTATAACGCAAGCTCAACAAATAGTTAAAGAAGAAACTAGCGGTAGAATTACGCAAGATTTAGCAGGTCAGATTGAATTGTTAAAACCTGCAGAATTAAAAAAACACTTGGATGATTTTGTTATTGGTCAAGATGATGCAAAAAAAGTACTTTCAGTAGCTGTTTACAACCATTATAAAAGGCTTACACAAAAAGTAAGTGAAAATGAAGAGGTAGAAATTGAAAAATCTAACATTTTAATGGTAGGTGAAACAGGGACTGGAAAAACGCTTTTAGCCAAAACTATCGCTAAGGTTCTTAAAGTTCCTTTTTGTATTGCCGATGCTACTGTTTTAACTGAAGCGGGATATGTTGGTGAAGATGTAGAAAGTATCTTGTCCAGGTTGTTACAAGCTGCCAACTATGATGTAGAATCTGCACAGCGTGGAATTGTTTTTATTGACGAAATTGATAAAATTGCACGCAAAAGTGATAACCCATCCATTACTCGAGATGTGAGTGGTGAAGGAGTGCAACAAGCTTTATTGAAGCTGTTGGAAGGAGCATCGGTAAATGTACCACCACAAGGAGGTAGAAAACATCCTGAACAAAAAATGATTACCGTTGAAACAAAGAATATTTTGTTTATCTGCGGAGGAGCATTTGATGGAATTACAAAAAAAATAGCGAGACGATTGAGAACGCAAGTAATTGGTTTTAAAAATGCTGAACAAGAAAAAATTGATGAAGAAAACCTGTTGCAATATGTAACACCACAAGATGTAAAATCATTTGGTTTAATTCCTGAATTGATAGGAAGATTACCCGTGTTGACTTATCTTAATCCTTTGGACAAAAAAGCTTTAAGAAGAATCTTAACCGAACCTAAAAATGCTATCATTAAGCAATATATTAAACTATTTGAGATTGATAACATTACCTTGTCTTTTGATAAAGCAGCATTAGATTTTATTGTGGATAAAGCCATGGAATACCAATTAGGAGCAAGAGGGTTGCGTTCCATATGTGAAGCTATTATGCTTGACGCAATGTTCGATTTACCTTCATCAAATAAGACAGACAAGGAGTTGAAAGTAACCTTAAACTATGCCAAAGAAAAGTTTGATAAGTCGAAAATAGGTAGTAAACTTAAAGTGGCTTAATTTTCTCTTTTTGTAGTACTTTCTTTGTATTATTGCATTACTCATTTAAATCAACAAAACCTTGGGTATTATTCAAAGACAAGCAATTACTAATACCATTATAAACTATATTGGTGTAGCTTTAGGCTTTGTTAATGTTATCATTGTTTTCCCTTTATTTCTTTCTGATGAAGAATTTGGTCTTACCAGATTAGTACTTTCTTTACTATCGGTAATGGCTCAGTTATCTTCATTTGGTGTCATGCGAATTGCCGTCAAATTTTTTCCATTTTTCAGAAAAGAACAACATAAAAACAATGGCTTATTAGTACTCCTATTCTTATTAGCAATTGCCGGTAGCACTATTATTTCATTACTTTATTTTTTGTTTAAAGATACTGTTTTGTCATTTTATAATGATGATACCGGTTTATTTGCAGCTTATTACTACTGGATTCCCTTAGGAGTCTTAGGGATGCTTGTTTTTATGGTTTTTGAAGCTTTTTTGCAATCACTAAAAAAAACAGTTTTCACCAATTTTCTACGCAATGTTGGTGTCAGAATATTTTGGTTGCTGGCTTTGTTAATGTATTATTTCAACTATATTAGTTTCTATCAATTTATGGTTTTTTATACATTGGCATTCTTTACAATTGCTTTTATTTGTGTTATTCAATTAATAGCCATTAAGGAATTTACATTTGATTTTAATGCTGTTTATTTTAGAAAAAGAGTAATAAAACCCATAGTAAATTATGGAGCTTACACCGTATTTAGTGGTATTACGTTAGTCATTGTAGTAAGTGTTGACACCTTGATGATTGGAGCATTATTACCTGATAATAAACTTGAAAACATAGCTGTTTATGCTGTAGCAACTTATATAGTATCGGTAATTATGATTCCTAATTCGGCTTTATCAAGAATAGCTTCTCCACTTTTAGCTATTAAATGGAAAGCAAAAGATTTGAATGGCGTTGGAGAAATTTACCAAAAAAGTGCTTTACTCATGTTGTTTGTTGGAGGTCTAATTTATGGAGCAATTGCTTTAAACGTTGACAATATGCTTGCTTTAATGAAGCCTGAATACGCTTCAGCAAAGTGGGTAATCATTATTTTAGGAGCAGCACGACTGTTTAGTATGTCATTTGGGATAAATCATGCTATTTTAGTAATTACTAAATTTTATAGAGCGGAAACATTTTTGGCAATATTCCTTCTGGTATTAGTAGTGATTACCAATTTACTGTTAATTCCCTTGTATGGAATCATTGGAGCAGCAACAGGAACAGCTATAGCCTTAACCGTTTTTAATGTTTTACTTTATTTTTATATTGAAGTAAAGTATCATTTGAAACCATTTTCCATCAA